>JBOFFB010000105.1:0-4735 GCA_051648385.1 Allobosea sp. | reverse complement strand
AAAGGGCGGGGGTGATGTGCCGGCTTGCCAGTGGATCGAAACGCGTTTCGTGGAGAGGTTGACGCGTGCTCGCTCGACACCTGGAAGCGCACCGAGCGCTGCCTCGATCTTCTGAATGCAGCCGCCGCAATAAATCGAAGGTATGGACAGATCGGTCTGGCGAATTCCGTCGCCGACAACACGGCTGGCGAGCAGCAATTCCTCATCCGCGATGTGTGGGGCCGCCATCGCGAGAGCCAGCTCAGCACCAGGTGTGCAGCAACTCATCGGATACTCCATCTCCGCGCATGAAGTGCGGCTTTACGAGGCTTCCGCCGAAATGGCCCTGTAGGCGTGCCAGGTTCCGTGTCCGAGCACTGGAAACACCACGATCAAGCCTACAAGACCCGTAGCAAGGGAGAGCAGAAATAGCGCGAGCACGATAGCGCCCCATGTCAGCATGACCGGGAGGTTGTTCCAGACCAGCGCCGTGCTGGTTCCCATGGCCGTCAAAGCATCGACCCGCTTGCTGAGCAGCATCGGAATGGAAAATGCGCTGATGGCGAAGGAGAAGGCGGCGAACAATCCGCCGATCGCGCTGCCGACCACCAGCATGGCCCAACCAGTGAGCGTCGTGAACAGCATTGGCGCGATATGGTTGAGGCCGGGAAACGGCACGAGACCGAAAAACAGTGCATAAACGATGACGGCTGCACGCATCCAGGTGATCATCAACAGGCACAGCAGAACCCCTGCGAACAGGATCTGTCCGCCGGACTTCGGCTTGACGAAAATCATCTGCGAGAGGCTCACCGGCAAGCCAGCAGTCAGGCGGCGGCTCTTCTCATAAAGGCCGACCGCGAGAATAGGACCGACAACCATGAACCCGGCAAAGGCCGGAAACAGGATGTAGTCCCATCCAAAGCGGAACAGGCCGATCACGATCGCGATTGATGCCAGGAAGATAAGTAACCCGTATGCGATGCTGGGCGCAGGCTGCACGGTGAAGTCACGCCAACCAGCTGCCAGCCAGGTAAATGCATCGGCAGGAGCCAGCGATCGACGCCAGCGATTCTTGACCTGAAGCGGTGGCACAAGGCTTGGGATCGTGGTCATGTGCAGCTACTCCGACGACAGTTTGATGTGCTTCGCGCTTTTTGGCGAACAGGACGATTTCGCCGCGCTGAATCCGGCGCTTCGGTCATTCGCTTGGCCACCTCGCACATGGTCGACACAGTCCGGTTGAGAGGTCATGGCGACGTAAAGAAGATGAGCATTCGCGGCGACGAAAAGAATAACGCCAAAGCCAATCAGCAGCTTTACGATCGGCTTTGTCGTTGAACGATCAGTGGGTGTGGCCGCGGAGGTCATTTTCCCCTCTGATCGAACAAGTAAAGTGCGAGGATTTTCCGATCGAGCTGTGTCAGGCGATTTTCCCACGTCGGCATGCGGCCCTGCCGGCCACTCCAGACAGTGTTGAGGATAGATTGCTTGTCGCTCCCATAAATCCAGGACTTGTCGGTCAGGTTCGGCGCGCCGAGGTCCGCTTTTCCTTTGCCGTCATCGCCGTGGCATGTGGCGCAATTTGTAGCGAACACGGCCTTGCCGGCCTCGACCTGGCCGGGTTTGGCGTCTTTGACGGCGGAGGGATTGGAGAGGGTCTGCACAAAGGCAACGACGTTGTCGACATCGGCGGATGGAATCATTTGGTCATGTCCGAACGCGGGCATCTGCGAGACGCGGGTGTCGGGATGCGTTGAATTGATGCCGACGCGGATTGTCTCGGCAATAGCTGCGGGATCGCCGCCCCATAACCACGATGACGTGGTGAGGTCGGGGAAGCCTGGTCCACCTTTTGCGTTGAAGCCATGGCAAGCCGCGCAGTTGTCACCGAACAGTGTGCGTCCGGACTGTCGGACGATATTCATCAACCGCGGATCTGCCTGAATGGTCGCATAGCTGTCCGTCTCGACCTTCTTCGTCCACTGATCGCGGCTGAGCGCGGCCTGTTTCAGCGAATCCTGCACGTTCTGCCGATCATCAAGCCCAAGCAATCCCTTGGTGTAGGTCACGCCAACCGGCCATGCCGGCATCAATACCCAGTAGCCGAACGAGAACAGCGCGGTCAGGATCAGGAAGAAATAGACCAGGCGAGGGACCGGCGTATTCAATTCCTTGATGCCGTTCCACTCGTGTCCGGTGGTCAAATAACCGGTATGAAGATCGCGTTCTTCTACCGCCATGGCTTGTCCTCATCGCGCAGAATGGAAGTTGCGGCGCGATCGAACCCCTTTTTGTTCGACGGCCAGTAGGCATAGATCAGGATGATGATCGAGAGCGCGATCAGGTAGAACAGCCCGAATGACTTCGAAAACCACACCAGCGTGTTGTGCTCGAAACCCATGTTCACCTCCCTGCCTCAGCGACGGGCTTGTACGGAGCTTCGGTCAGCCGGCCGAGTATCTGGAGATACGCGACAAGCGCATCCATTTCCGTCACATCGCCGGGCTTGCCATCAAAGGCACGAACGTTCGTTGCCGCGCCATATCGCTTGGTGACGCCTTCCGCGAACGGCGTATCCGGTGCGGCCTGTCCGTAGGTGTCGGAGGCGGCATTCGCGATCATGTCATCGGTGTAGGGCACGCCGACGGCACGCTGGGCTTTGAGATGCTGTCCCATATCGTCCGTTCGCAATGCTGTCCGGGATAGCCAGGCATAAGCCGGCATCACCGATACAGACATCACGTCCCGCGGATTATTGAGATGGGCGACGTGCCATTCATCCGAATACTTTCCGCCGATACGCGCCAGATCCGGCCCGGTGCGTTTTGAGCCCCACATCATCGGGTGATCGTATTTTGACTCGACGGCGAGGGAGTATGGGCCATAGCGTTCCACTTCGTCGCGCAGGGTGCGGATCATCTGCGAGTGGCAGGCGTAACAACCCTCGCGGATGTAGATATTGCGTCCGGCAAGTTCGAGAGGGGTGTAGACGCGCATGTCCGGCGCATTCTCGACGGTCTGGTGGATCGTGAAGAGTGGAGCGATTTCCACAAGACCGCCGATGCTTGACACGACGACAATGCCGAGAACGAGACCGATCGCTTTGCGTTCAAGTTTATAATGCAGTCCGAACATCGATTACTCTCCCGGCTGAAGGGCAGGCGCCAAGGGGGCTGCCGGTCGATCAGTCACTGTTTCGGGCGCAGCGCGTGACGCCGCCGTCTTGATGGTCATCCAGATGTTGTACGAGCCGACTACCGCACCGATGAGGAAAAAGAGACCGCCAATCGCTCGCGCAATATAGTAGGGCCGCATCGCAACCAGGGAGTCCACGAAGGAGTAGGCCAGCGTGCCGCTTTCGTTATAGGTCCGCCACATCAATCCCTGAATGATGCCGGAATTCCACATTGCGAAGACATAGATGATGGTGCCGGCAACGGCGAGCCAGAAGTGAACTTCGACGAGCCGCGGCGAATACATGGTTTCGCGTTTCCAGAGCCAGGGCACGGATGCGTAGATTGCGCCGAAGGTGATCATTGCCACCCAGCCGAGTGCACCTGCGTGGACATGGCCGACGGTCCAGTCGGTGTAGTGCGACAGTGCGTTGACGGAGCGGATCGCCAAAAACGATCCTTCGAAGGTCGTCAGCCCGTAGAACACGGCTGCAACCATCATGAAACGCAGCGTGGCGTCGTCACGAACCTTGTCCCAGGCGCCGTTCAGCGTCAGCAGGGCGTTCGCGGCGGATGCCCACGACGGAATCAGCAGCATCAGCGAGAACGTCATGCCCAGCGTCTGCACCCACTGCGGCAACGCTGTGTAATGCAGGTGATGCGAACCCGCCCACATGTAGAAGAACGTGATGCCCCAGAAGCTGATGATCGAGAGGCGATAGGAAAAGATCGGCCGTCCGGCGCGTACCGGCAGATAGTAGTACATCATGCCGAGGAAGCCCGCTGTCAGGAAGAATGCGACAGCGTTGTGCCCGTACCACCATTGCGTCATGGCGTCCTGAACGCCGGAGAACAGCGAATAGCTCTTGGAGTGTCCGAATGAAACCGGCACCGCGAGATTGTTGACGATGTGCAGGATCGCCACAACCAGAATGAAAGCCATGTAATACCAGTTGGCTACATAGATGTGCGGCTCCTTGCGCCGCGCCAGCGTGCGCAGGTAAATCCCGAAATAGACCACCCACACGATGACAAGCCAGATATCGGCGTACCATTCCGGCTCCGCGTATTCCTTCGATTGCGTAATGCCCATCATGTAGCCGGTGACGGCGAGAACGCAGAACAGATTGTAGCCCAGCAGGACGAACCATGAGCTGAGCTGATCGGGAAGGCGCGCGCGCGACGTTCGTTGCAAGACGTAAAGCGAAGTCGCGATCAGCGCGTTGCCGCCGAACCCGAAGATGACGCTTGTGGTGTGTACGGGCCGCAGCCGCCCAAAGCTCGACCATCCGGCATCGAATGTGAGGTCCGGCTTGACCAGCAGCCACGCGACCCAATCGCCGATGAACAGGCCGAACACGGCCCACACCATCGCGAGAATGATGCCGAGCTTGGTCGGATCGTCGTAGTAGAGGGAGAGGCGCTCGTCGCTCGGTTCGGGTTCGTAATAAACCGAAATGATCTTGAATATCCCGGCGAGCGCGGCAAGCACGATCAGCCAGCCGTGTGCGCCCAGGAGGTCATCTTTCCCCGCGACGCCGAGCGCCAGTCCGCAAAGACCGACGGCAAGCAGGATAATC
>JBOFFB010000104.1:0-1946 GCA_051648385.1 Allobosea sp. | reverse complement strand
TTCCGCTGGATGGGTTCGCCAAGGGCTTCGACGGGCCCCCCATCGATCCGCGCGTGATCGAGGAGCAGCAGAAGAAGATACAGGAAGAGCTCCAGAAGCGGAGCGACGAAATGCGCCGGCAGATGGAGCAGGGCGGGGCGGCTGCGCCCGCGCCCGCTCCGGGGGCCGCGCCCGCCGCACCGCCGGCTGCGCCTCGTCCCTGACGCCAGCGCGACCATGCTGAGAAAAAGGCAGAAAGCCGGGAGCTATCCCGGCTTTCGTCGTCTGCCGGATCGTTTACGGGATGAGCACTGTCGAGCCGGTTGTCTTGCGGCCCTCCAGCGCGCGATGCGCCTGCGCCGCGTCCTTCAGCGGGAAACGGTGGTTGATGGGGATCGTCACCGCGCCGCTTTTGACGACAGCGAAGAGATTGCGTGCCATCTCCTTCAGCGTTGCCGTGTCGCCGATGTGGGTGAACAGCGTCGGCCGGGTTACGTAGAGCGAACCCTTTCCGGCGAGAATGCCGATGTTGAAGGCGTCCACAGGTCCTGATGCATTGCCGAAGCTGACGAGCGAGCCGAACTTCCGCAGGCTGTCGAGCGAGGGCATGAAGGTCGCCTTGCCGACGCCGTCATAGACGACGTCGCAGCCGGTGCCGTTGGTGATCTCGCGGACGCGTCCGGCGATGTCCTCACTGGCGGTGTCGATGACATGATCGGCACCCAGCGCCGTGGCGATCTTCAGCTTCTCAGGTCCGCCCGCCGTGGCGATCACGGTGGCGCCCAGATGCTTCGCCCATTGGACGAGGATCTGCCCCGTGCCGCCGGCGGCAGCGTGAATGAGCACGACGTGCCCCTTCTTCAGCTTGAACGTGCGCCGGACGAGATACTCCGCCGTAAGCCCCTTCAGCATCATGCCGGCTGCCGTCTCGTCGCTGACACCGGCGGGAACCTTTACAAGAAGCTTCGCATCGATCACGCGCTCTTGCGCATAGGCCCCCAGCTGCGAGACGTAGGCAACGCGGTCGCCCTTGCGGAAACCAGAGACGCCAGCCCCAACCGCCGTCACGACGCCCGCCGCCTCGTTGCCCAGAACGAAGGGCAGGGAGGGAGCCGGATAGAGCCCCGTACGGAAATACACATCGATGAAGTTGAGGCCGATGGCCGTGTGGCGCAGCGCAACCTGGCCGGGGCCGGGCGCAGGCGTGGCGACGTCCTCATAGGTCAGGACTTCGGGACCGCCGACGGCGTGGACGCGGATGGCTTTGGGCATTGGGCTATTCCCTGTATGGTGGATGGCTGGTATGTTTGCTAAATCTGAGTGTGTTGCAAGCGCCGCTTGAGAAACCTGGGCTCCAGCCAATTCTTAATTCTATCTGTTCTCCCTGATGCCACGCCGGCCAGTCATTTTGGGGTCTTACCTTTTTCATTCCGTTTATATTTAATGGCATTGCAGATCGGATTGGCTGCGAATTTGAGGGAGCGCTAAAATGACGAATTTTTCAGTTAACAATCACCGGCTTCGTGAAGACGGTGTTGATGTTTCCTTTGTGCTGTCCCCGAATGGGGGTGCTGCACTGACACCGACGTATCTCATCATGCACTACACGGCCGGAATGACGGCGGCTGGGGCGATCAACTGGTTCAAAAATCCTGAAGCTGAAGCCTCGGCGCATCTGGTGATAGATCGTGACGGAAAGATCACTCAGATGATGCCGTTCAACAAGGTTGCATGGCATGCAGGGATCAGTTCATGGCAAGGACTGACAGGATTCAACAGACATTCTATTGGTATTGAAATTGTCAATGCTGGTAAGCTCAATCGTAATGGTGCCGGAAAATGGGTAAACTGGGCAGGAAATGTTGTTGCAGACAAAGATGTTATTGTTGCAAAGCACAAGAATGAGAATTCGGATGCAGGATGGCACGCCTACACCGACGTTCAAATTGAACGTGTTGTTGATCTTG
>JBOFFB010000103.1:0-7571 GCA_051648385.1 Allobosea sp. | reverse complement strand
CAAGCCCGACCAAGACGACTATTATTGATGGGTGCGGCAAGTACCATCACCCCAACCAAAAAAATGCCCGGTTCATCACCGGGCATTCTCCTTGATCATTCAACCAATCAAACTCACTTCTTCGCCCACCAGCCGCCGCGCTTGGGGCGGTTTGGGTCGATTTCGCTGAGGACGACGGCGACGGGTTCTGGCTCTGGTACGACGGGTTCGGGCTCAGGCGCGGGGGCGGGTGGTTCGGCGACTGGCTCGTCGATATCCGTCTTCCTGGCCCTGGTCTTGGTCTTGGCTTTCACCTCAACCTCGGCCAACTCCACGTCAGCCGCGACGACCTCTTCCACCACCTTCTTCTTGCGGCCACGCTTGGGCTTTTCAGCCGGAACTTCCACAATCTCGGGCTCTGGTGCTGCAGCCGTGATGGGCTCGCTCACGATTGGCGCGTCAGCAACAACTGGTGTGTCATCAGTCGCGGCATCCGCTGCCTCGTCGGCTGTGCTCTCCTCGCTACCGGTCTCCCCACGCGTGCGCCGACCACCGCGGCGGCCACGGCGGCGACCAAGACGACCGCCACCTGAACCACGATCATCGCCATCGGCAGCCTTCTCGGATGCTGATGCTTCCACATCGGTCTCGCCAGCAGCTTCACCCGCATCGCCATCGGCATTGTCATTGCCTGCAACCGAGCCGCCACTCTGCCGATCCGCGCCAAGCTCGCGCTCACCATTGCGTTCACGGTCGCCACCACGCCCGCGCCGACGTCGACGGCGCCTGCGGCTCCGGCCAGCTTCTTCGGTGTCGTTGCGCTCGCGCTCCTCGTCGGTCTCATTCTCGCGATCGCGGGGCGCGGCCTCGGCGGCCTCGTCCTCTTCTTCCGTGATGTCGGCTTCGACGTCAGCGACGTCGTCCTCATCCTCGTCCTCGATCTCTTCTGCGACCATGCTGCTGACCCGCACCAATGGTTCGGCCTGCACAAATTCGCCGCGTTCGAGCGAATAATACGTCGAGCCCATCAGCGTGTTGTCGATGTCGAGCGTGACGCCGACCCCGAACTGGGTTTCCAGCGCCGTCAGGTGGGCGCGCTTTTGGTTGAGCACATAGATCGCCACTTCGGTGCGAGTCTTGACGATGAGGCTATGTGTCGAGACGCGGATCAGCGATTCCTCGACCGCGCGCAGGATCTGCAACGCAACCGATGGTGTCGAGCGCACGAAGCCGGTGCCGTCGCAATGGGCGCACTTCACCGACGAGCTTTCGAGCACACCGGTGCGAATGCGCTGACGCGACATTTCCATCAGGCCGAAGGACGAGATGTGCCCGACCTGGATGCGGGCGCGGTCGTTCTTCAGGCAATCCTTGAGCCTTTTCTCGACATGGCGGTTGTTCCGCTTCTCCTCCATGTCGATGAAGTCGATCACGATCAGCCCGGCCAGATCACGCAGGCGCAGCTGGCGGGCGACCTCCTCGGAGGCTTCGAGGTTGGTCTTGAGGGCCGTGTCCTCGATGTTGTGCTCGCGGGTGGAGCGGCCTGAGTTGACGTCGATCGAGACCAGCGCCTCGGTCTGGTTGATGACGATGTAGCCGCCTGATTTCAGTGTGACCTGGCTGGAGAACATCGCGTCAAGCTGGCTTTCGACACCGAACTTGGCGAAGAGCGGCTGCTGCTCGCGGTAAGCTCTGACGCTCTTGGCATGGCTTGGCATCAGCATCTTCATGAAGTCTTTCGCTTCACGATAGCCCGCTTCGCCTGCGACCGAGATGTCGTCGATGTCCTTGTTGTACAGGTCGCGGATGGCGCGCTTGATCAACGAGCCTTCCTCGTAGACCAGTGCGGGGGCGGACGAACTGAGCGTCAGTTCGCGCACACTTTCCCACATGCGCATCAGATATTCATAGTCGCGCTTGATTTCCGGCTTGGTGCGCGAGGCCCCCGCCGTGCGCAGGATGATGCCCATGCCATCCGGAACCTCCAGCTCACCGGCGATTTCCTTGAGACGCTTGCGATCCTCGGCGCTGGTGATCTTGCGCGAGATGCCGCCGCCACGACCAGTGTTGGGCATCAGAACCGAATAACGACCGGCGAGCGACAGGAACGTGGTCAGCGCCGCGCCCTTGTTGCCGCGCTCTTCCTTGACGACCTGAACCAGCAGGATCTGGCGACGCTTGATGACTTCCTGGATTTTGTACTGACGGCGGCTCTGGAAACGCGGGCGCTCCTGCACATCGTCCATCGCGTCGTCTCCGCCCAATTGCTCAGGGGCAGGGCGCTCGTCGCGGGGGCCGTCGTCATATTCGCCGTCATCGTCCGGTTCGGCAGGCTTGCGAGCCTCATCGCTCTTGTCATCTTCGCCATTGTCGTCACGGCTGCTTTCATCGCGACCGTTGTCTTCATGGCGGATATCATCATGGGCGGCATCATCATTGTTGCCCGCCTCCGAGCCGTTGTCATCAACAGCATGGGCGGAATGGTCCGCCATCTCGCCGTTGGCGTTCGCGTCATCAACGGCAGTCGGGTTGCCTTCTTCATCGACCGGTGCCGAGACGGTGGCATCGGAGTCGGCACGCTTCTCGCGGGAACCATCGCGCCCACCACGGCGGCGGCGGCCCCGGCCACGTCCGCCATCACGGCTGCCGCCGCGCTCGCCATCACGCTCGGACTTGCGTTCACGCGGCTCAGCATCACCGTCAGCATCTTCCTCGTAGCGGGCCTGTTCGGCCAGAAGCGCCTGACGATCAGCTGTCGGGATCTGGTAGTAGTCAGGATGGATCTCGGAAAAGGCGAGAAATCCATGGCGATTGCCGCCGTATTCCACAAAAGCCGCCTGCAGGGACGGTTCTACGCGGGTGACTTTCGCCAGATAGATATTGCCCCTCAGGGGCCGACGCGACGCCGACTCAAAGTCGAATTCCTCGACTTTTTGTCCACGCACGACCACGACCCGGGTTTCCTCCGGATGCGAGGCATCGATAAGCATCTTGTTTGCCATTGTCTTGAACCTGGTGCGGCGCAGGACATGCCCGGGGGACGGCTGCAGCGGAGTGCTGCATACGTTGGGATGTGCTGCGGCGTGGCCGGGCAGAGCCGACCAGAGTTGTGGGATGAGAAAAACAGGTCAGACAAGCAAGCGCACCATCAGGTGGCGCAAGCAGTGTCTCCAGACGGGATGAGTGGCGCACACGCGCCAAGACCCTCGACATTCCGACCCGAACCTGGCGTGCCGCATGGCGGCAGCCTGTAATCACGCTTGCAATCCGGCGGAGGCTCGGTCAGTCGCCTGAGTCCAAAATCCGCCTGGGTCGCTCACGATCTGTTTGACCTAGGCTCACAACGCAGTCTCTGCCTGTGGGTTCGTCGCGCTGGCATGTTGCAGCGGGATGTCACGTCTGGCATCGATGTCGCGAACCTGATTTGCCCGCACGACAAGTGCTGCGACAACTCAGACTCAAATGACGCTGCGCTGCGTCTGAGAATCCAATACAGACACTTCATGGCAATTGGCAAGCCTTCGGCAGAAATCTGGCTAAGCATGGCACACGGACTGCTCGCTGCCGTCGCGCTTTCCTGCGCATTCGCGCTGATGGCGCCGACTTGCCATGCGCAACAGGGGCCTGCGGTTGCCGGCTCCGGCCAGACAACTGTTTCGAACACCGGACAGGCCGGGCCCGTTCCTGTTGTGGGTGTGGACGCGAGACTTGATGCTGCAGAACGATCGGCGCGGTTCCGGCTGACGCTTTCTGCATCGGTCGAATTGTCGGCGGAAACGCTCACTCAGCCCATGCGCATCGTGATCGGACTTCCCGAATTGAATTTTCAGGCCGCGACGGGACCCAAACGCACAGGCATGCTGTTGACGGGGTTTCGGGCCGGCCTGGTTGCACCGGGTCGTTCACGCATTGTCTTCGACGTTGGAGCACCGGCCAGAATTTCTAACATGAGGCAGATCCAGCGCGCGGACGGAATCGTTGAACTGCAGATCGATTTCGAGGCCGTCCCGTCTACCGAGTTCGAAAAGGCCGCTGCCGAAGCCACTCAAAAGCGGATGCAGGAAGCTCTCTTGCCGTTGCAGGTGCAGCCCCGCTCCGAACAGGACAGGCGCCCATTGGTGATGATCGATCCAGGTCATGGCGGCATAGACCCTGGGGCTGTTGCCGTCGGCAATGTCACCGAGAAATCGCTCGTTCTTGCCATCGGCCTCAAGCTCAAGGAACAACTGGAGGGCACCGGAGCCGTGCGTGTCCAGATGACGCGCGCCGATGATCGCTTTCTGAGCTTGTCCGAGCGGGTACGGATTGCGCGGGAAGCGAGGGCGGACTTGTTCGTGTCGCTGCATGCGGATTCGCTCTCGGCGGCCCAGGATGTGCGCGGCGCAACCATCTACACAGGTTCCGAGAAAGCCACTGACGCCGAATCGGCGAGGCTGGCGCAAAAGGAAAACGCTGCGGACGCGCTCGGCGGGGTGGAGACCTTCCAGGCCGGCGAGGCGGTGACCGACATCCTGATGGATCTGGCCCGCCGCGAAACGCGTGCGCAATCGAGCGCAGTGGCGGCAAAGCTGGTGACCGAGTTGTCCGGTGCTGTCAGAATGCACCGGATTCCCCAGCGCGCAGCCGGGTTTCGGGTGCTCACTGCACCTGATGTCCCATCAATCCTGATCGAACTGGGCTTTCTGTCGAGCAAGAATGATACTGCTTTGTTGACGTCCGCAGAATGGCAACGGACCGCTGCAGAAGCCATCGTCAGAGCAGTCAATGCACATTTTTCGCCGCGTTCGCAACTTCCAAGGCGCGGTGCCTCGTTTTCACCTTAACTTTGATCAACTGTGGATTTGGCGTGTACGTCATGCTAGTCGGCATTGAGTAACTGTTCATAAACCATCTTTATATAGGTCAAGGTGTTCGAAGAGGCTTTCAGGAAAGCCATCATCGACACCGCCAATATCTCTCACAGAGGCACTGATGCGGTTTGTCCTTCGGTTCTTTGGCTGGCTTTTCGCTGTCGGCGCGGTTGTGTTCCTCATCGGCGTGGCAGCCGTTGCGGTTGTAATCTGGCATTTCTCGAAGGATTTGCCCGATTATGCTCAGCTACGCAATTATGAGCCGCCGGTCATGAGCCGCGTTCACGCAGGTGATGGCAGCCTGATTGCAGAGTATGCCAAGGAGCGCAGGCTCTATCTTCCCATTCAGGCTGTTCCGAAGCTTGTGGTGAACGCCTATCTCGCTGCTGAAGACAAGAATTTCTACAAGCACATGGGCGTCGATCCCGAAGGGCTTGTTCGCGCCGTCGTGACGAGCTTCCGCAATCGCGGCTCAAACAGACGCTTGCAGGGCGGCTCGACGATCACACAGCAGGTCGCGAAAAACTTCCTTGTTGGCGACGAGCGCTCATTCGATCGCAAGATCCGCGAAGCGCTGGTCGCGATCCGGATGGAATCGGCTTATTCGAAGGACAAGATCCTCGAACTTTATCTGAATGAAATTTATCTTGGCGCGGTTACACCGGGCAGACTAAGCCACGGGATTGCTGCTGCTGCGCTTGATTACTTCGGTAAGTCTGTCCACGAACTCCAGCTGCACGAAGCTGCCTATCTGGCCGCATTGCCGAAAGCACCGAGCGAGCTTCATCCTTTCCGCAACCGGGAGCGTGCAGTTGAGCGCCGCAACTATGTGCTTGATCGCATGGCAATCGATGGCACTGCGAAGCGCGAAGATGCCGAGGCCGCCAAGAAGCTGCCACTTGGTGTAGTTCCGCGCAATATATCGCCCAACAATATCGCTGCCGGTTTCTTTGCCGAGGAAGTCAGGCGTGACCTGAACGAACGTTACGGCGAGAAAAAGGTGCAGGAAGGCGGGTTGTCCGTCCGTACGACGCTGGACCCGAAGTTGCAGCTCATGGCGCGCAAGTCGCTTGCAGATGGTCTTGTCCGTTATGACGAAGCCCGGGGCTGGCGTGGTGCCATCCAGAAGATTGAGATCACCGGGCGCGATTGGGGTATCCCTCTCGCCGCACTGCCCGCTTTGGCGGACGTCCAACCCTGGCGCCTCGGTGTCGTGACCGAGGTAACAGGCGACAGCGCTCGCGTTGGGTTGCAGCCTCGCCGCGAGGTCGGCAACCAGATAGCGCCGCAGCGCGACATAGTCACCGTTACGCCGGACGGCTACCGCTGGACGCGCCGGAATGTGCGGCAAGTCGTCTCTGTGGGCGATGTGGTTTATGTGGAACCTGTCGACAATCGCCCTGGCGTAGGCCGCCTGAGACAGATCCCGGAGGTCAATGGTGCCATCGTGGTGATCGATCCGCATACGGGCCGCGTCTTTGCCATGGTGGGCGGCTTCTCTTACGACCAGTCTGAGTTCAACCGCGCGACCCAGGCGTTGCGCCAGCCCGGCTCCTCGTTCAAGCCGTTTGTCTATGCGACTGCGCTCGACAATGGTTACACCCCATCCAGCATCGTGCTCGACGGCCCGATCTCGATCGACCAGGGTGGCGGTCTCGGCGTCTGGGAGCCGGAGAACTATGACGGCAAGCCTGCGGGCCCGCGCACCTTGCGCTTCGGCATCGAGCAATCAAAGAATCTGATGACCGTGCGCCTTGCCAAGGATGTGGGCATGCCGCTCGTGGCTGAGTATTCACGCCGCTTCGGTGTCTATGATGACATGCTGCCGGTTCTCTCGATGGCGCTAGGCGCTGGCGAAACCACTGTCATGCGCATGACCACTGCCTACGCAATGCTTGCCAATGGCGGTCGCCGGATCAAGCCGACGCTGATTGACCGTATCCAGGATCGCTGGGGCGGCACAATCTATCGACATGACGAACGCGTTTGCGAAGGTTGCGCGGCCGAAAAATGGAACAACCAGCGCGAGCCACGTCTCGTCGACAATCGTGAGCAAGTGCTTGATCCACTGACTGCTTATCAGATGACATCCATGCTTGAAGGCGTCGTCCAGCGCGGCACCGCTACGGTGATCAAGGATGTGGGCCGTCGTCTCGCCGGCAAGACCGGCACCACCAACGAAGCCAAGGATGTTTGGTTCGTGGGATACTCTCCTGACTTGGCGGTCGGGGTCTATCTGGGCTTTGACAAGCCAAAATCGCTCGGGGATTCGGCAACGGCTGGCCAGTATGCCGCGCCTGTTTTCAGGGATTTCATGAGGGCAGCGCTCAAGGACAAGCCTGACACGCCATTTCGCGTACCGGCAAACATAAAGCTCATCCCTGTCGATCCGCGCAGTGGCATGCGCTCCAGCGGACAAGGCAGCTTCCTGGAAGCTTTCAAGCCTGGCACGGCGCCTCCTGACAGCTATTCGATCATTGGACTTTCCGGTGCCTCTGGTCGCCGCGGCATCAACGTTTCACCGGATGCCGAGCGCAACGTCGGGGCAGGGACCGGCGGGCTGTATTGACAGCGTGCAGCAGCACCGTGGCTTTACACGGTGCGTGAGCGAGACTAAGCCAGCGTTTCATCAGAACCATGCGGCTCGGCCTGACTTGGCTAGCGATGGTCCTTTTTCCGTATTCCTCAATCACGACAGCCTCAGCATGCGTCCAGAAATCGAAGGCCTTTCCGAGAACGCCA
>JBOFFB010000102.1:0-2073 GCA_051648385.1 Allobosea sp. | reverse complement strand
CGCCATCTCTGTGGTTGCGATCAGCTTTGCGAAGGTCGCAAACGACATCGGTTCGATTCCATCTTCAATGGCATGGATCAGCGCCACGAGATGCCGGATGGCGGGCGTGTGCACCCCGGCCTCAGCACCAAGCTCGCCGATGATGCCGATCTGCGGGTCGATCTCGGTCCTGCGCTTGCGCACCGCCAGGTCACGATAGATGCCCGAATGGGTCTTGGCACCGTGCCGATTGAATTCGGCCAGCGCGACAATCGAGGCCCGCGCGCCGACCTCTGGTGCACCCGGCGCAAAGCAGGCCGGATCAAACCCGTTGAAGCCAACCGGCGTCACCCCGCGCGCGGCTGCCACCGCCATCACCTCCCGAGCCAGCCGGTTAAACACCACAAAGCGGCGCGGGTCTTCGAAGTTCGTGGTCATGGAATCAGGCGTCAGCGCGGTCGCGAACAGCATCGCGCCATAGGCGAGCTTGCCCCACAGATAGCCCCAGATGTTGTCCGTCAGCACCGCATTAGGCTCGAAAATCCTGAGCCAGGCGTGCATCGCCCGCGTCCGCTCGCGCACCTCGCCATCGATCTCGCCGACGACGACAGCGGCGCGATTGCCGAACAGGATTTCGCCTGGCCCCAGCCAGTCCGCACCGAAATTGACGAAGCAACCCATGGTGCGTTGGTGGCCAATGGCCCGCGAAATGGCGATCTCGTTGAGCCCGTTCTGCGCCGAGAGCACGTAGCCATCGGCTGAGAGGTGCGGCATGAGCTGCGCCAACGCCGCCTCGGTCGCCTGCGCCTTTACCGCAAGCACGATCACATCGAACTGGCCGCTGACCTCGGCTGGCGTGACGCACGGGACCACTTGCCGAAACTCTTCGACCGGCCCAATGATGTTCAGCCCCCGCGCCGAACACGCCTCGGCATGCTCGCCCACGATATCGACCATCAGCACTGGTAGCCCGGCTCGCGCCCAATAGGCTCCGAGGGTGCCGCCAATCGCGCCAGCGCCCCAAATCAGGATCGGCTTTGTGCTCATGTGGCGGTTCCCGGATGGTGAAGGTCGTGATGGCTGGCGACCGTCATTTGGCCATCGGTGCCGATCCAGCCGCGATACATGCCGAGCGTGTTGAACGGCGCCAGCGGATCACCCTCCGCACCCAGCACGATCATGCCCGCACCGATGTCATGGCTCTGAAGAGTTTCGTGGACCAGCACGCGCGAGGCCTCGCAGAGCGGCTGCCCTGCATACATCATGCGGGCCGCCACATCATAGGCTGCAACCCGCCGCATGAAGATCTCGCCTTGGCCTGTGCAGGAGACTGCGCAGACGCCATTTCTGGCATAGGTGCCAGCACCGATGATCGGCGAATCGCCCACCCGCCCGACCGGCTTGTTGTTGAATCCGCCGGTGGATGTGCCAGCGGCAAGATTGCCGTTCACGTCACGCGCGACAGCCCCCACCGTTCCATGCTTCTCGGCTTCGGATGCTTTTGCGGCCGTGCCTTGTTCCGCGCGGCGCTTCAGGCTGGCGAGCGAATCGATACGTCGCTGCGTGGTGAAATAAGTTGGCGTCACCATGTCGAGGCCAGCGACTGCCGCGAACTCATCAGCGGATGGCCCGATGAGCAAGACGGCGCGCCCTGATGCCATCACCGCGCGGGCCGCCTTTATCGGGTTGCGGACACGGCGCACCCCGGCCACCGCACCCGCAGCCAGCGTGGCGCCATCCATGATCGAGGCATCCAGTTCGTGGGTGCCGCTCTCGGTCAGGGCCGCGCCGAAACCGGCGTTGAAATGCGGGCTGTCTTCCAGCACGACAATCGTCGCCTGTACGGCATCGAGTGCCGGGCCGCCCGCTTTCAGGATGGCCCATCCGGCACGCAGCGCATCGGCGATATGTGCGCGGCTTTCGGCCCAGTCGGCCTCGGGCATCAGGCTGCGGTAGAGCGTTCCGCAGCCTCCATGCAGGCCAAGTGTGGGCAGATGCATCAGCGCGCAGGCTTGATGTTCATGGCGAGCGTGTCTTCATCGACGCGGGCCTTGATCGTCACCTTGTCCTTCTGCATCGCCCAGGCCGAGCCGA
>JBOFFB010000101.1:0-2560 GCA_051648385.1 Allobosea sp. | reverse complement strand
ACTCGTGCCCTGGCCGCACGCCCGTTGTTTTCTGGTAGGCATCAAGCTGTGTCGGCGTCAGCAACCCGGCGTGGTTGTCCTTGTGGCCGGCCAGCGGCAGGCCCTTGCCCTTGATGGTGTAAGCGAGAAAACAGGTCGGTCGGTCATGCTTGGCAGCGGTTTCGAAGGCCTCGACGAGACTTGGCAGGTCATGGCCGCCGAGATTGGTCATCAGGTCAGATAGCTCCGAGTCGCTGCGTGCCTCGATCAGGCGCGTCATCGGGCCCTGATCACCCAGCTCGTCCCTCAAGCGCTTTCGCCACGCAGCCCCGCCCTGATAGGTCAGCGCCGAATAGAGCTGGTTCGGGCAAGTGTTGATCCAGTCGCGCAAGCGCTCCCCGCCGGGCTCCTTGAAGGCCGCTTCCTGCAAGGTGCCGTGCTTGATGATCACCACATCCCAGCCGAAAGCACGGAAGATCGCCTCGAAGCGCTCCCAAAGTCCCTCGCGGATTACCGCATCGAGGCTCTGGCGATTGTAGTCGACCACCCACCAGACGTTGCGCACGCCGTGCTTCCAGCCTTCCAGCAGCGCTTCGAAGATGTTGCCTTCGTCCATCTCCGCGTCGCCGACGAGGCTGATCATCCGGCCTTCCGGCTTGCCCTTGGCCCAGCCCTTGGCGTGCACATAGTCTTGCACGAGGCTGGCAAAAAGTGATTGCGCCACGCCAAGCCCGACCGAGCCGGTGGAAAAATCGACGTCGTCTACATCCTTGGTCCGCGACGGGTAGGATTGCGCGCCTTTGTAACCACGGAAATTCTCCAGCTTTTCGCGTGTCTGGTTGCCCATCAGATACTGAATCGCGTGGAAAATCGGCGAGGCATGCGGCTTCACAGCGACGCGGTCTTCAGGCTTCAGTGCAGCGAAGTAGAGCGCCGTCATGATCGACGCGAGCGACGCCGATGAGGCCTGATGGCCGCCAACCTTGATTTCGCCCGGCTCTCGCAAATGATTGGCGTTGTGGATCGTCCATGTCGAGAGCCACAGCAGCTTCTTTTCCAGCTCGGCGAGATACGGCAGGCGAGGGTCGATCATGGCACTCATCTCGGCACCGGCGTGCCGCCGGACAGGATCGTGGCAGCCCAGTCACGATCAATGTTGCCGCCGCACAGGATCACACCGCACTGCTTGCCTTGCATGCGATGCTTCTCCTTGATCAGCGCGGCCAAAGGCGCGGCTCCTGCCCCTTCGGCCATGTTGTGGGTGTCCTCGTGATAGATGCGGATGGCATCAGCTACCTCGTCATCAGACACCCTGATCACACGGGCCACGGCTTTGGCGTAAATCGCGAAGGCCTCCGGGTTGGGGATGCGCGTTGCCATGCCATCGGCAAAAGTGCGGGCAGAATCGCCCTCAATGATGTGGCCAGTCTCGATCGAGCGGGCCGCAGCATCCGCGATGTCTGACGTGACGGCGACAATCTCCGTTTTCAACCCGAGCGCATCGCGTGCCGAGATGACACCGCAGATGCCCGAGCCAAGGCCGATCGGCACATAGACCGCGTCGAGATCAGGAAACGCCGCGAACAGTTCCATCGCATAGGACGCGACACCTTTGACCAAGTCCATGTGGAAGGATGGCACCATGGCAAGCCCGCGTTCATCTGCCGTTTTCAGCGCGACTGCCCGTGCCGCATCGAAATCCTCGCCCGCCTCGATCAATTCTGCGCCAAATGCGCGCATGGCCGCGTTCTTCTCGCGCGAGTTGCCCTTCGGAACAACGATGGTGACGGGAATGCCGAACTTCTTGCCCGCAAGCGCGATGCTTTGACCGTGATTGCCACGGGTGGCGCTGACCACCCCGCGCGGCGTGTTGTTTCCGGGTTGGCGGCGACGTTCCGCTTCGGCGTAGTTCTGCATGTAGACGAAGCCGCCACGCACCTTGAATGCGCCTGTTGGCGTGTGGTTCTCATGCTTGACCACGACCTCCATCCCCAGCCGCTCCTTCAGCAAGGGCCAGGCGATCTGCGGTGTCGGTGGCATGTGCGCATGCACGGTCGCGGCAGCGGCCTGAAGCTCGGCGAGGGTTGGTGCCATGCTGTTCATGTGATTTCCAAACGATTGACCAGCTTCTGTACCGGTTCAGGCCTGCGGCGATCAAGTACGGTTGACCCGCCCTCACCGCTCGCCTATCAGCACGCCACGCATGGTGCGAGTTCGTAGCTCAGTCGGTAGAGCACGTGACTTTTAATCATGGGGTCGTGGGTTCGAATCCCACCGAACTCACCATGTGTCTTTGCTTGCGCACCAAACGCCGGCAAACCCGGTTGCCAACGCCCATGGCTTGCCGTCAACTGCCCGAATGCTGTCGGAGGGCCGCCACGTTGAAGTTTGCTGTTTTCTTGCTGCTTGTCGGGGTTGCCGGCGCGATGGGCTACATGGCGTGGCGCGGCGAATGTCCTCTTGGGGCGGTGGTTTTCTCGGAGAGCCAGTGTAGCCAGTCAGGCAGCTTCGATGCTGCGGTATGCACGCTCATCTTCCGTGCGGCAGATGATGTGACCAAGCGTTCCAACACAACTTTTCC
>JBOFFB010000100.1:0-2043 GCA_051648385.1 Allobosea sp. | reverse complement strand
TGACAGAGGCGCGGGAAGTCTGCCCGACCACCTCGCAGCGCCTCATGCAGGAAGGTGCGCTGCTGGTGGATGTCCGCGAACCCGCGGAAGTGGCGCAGATGGGGTTTGCTGGATACGAAGTGGTAAACATTCCCCTCAGCCAGTTCGAAACCCGCTGGTCCGAAGTGCCCCGCGATCGCGACGTAATCCTGGCCTGCGCAGTGGGCGAGCGCAGCCTGAAGGCAACCTATTACTTGATGTATCAGGGCTATGATCGTGTTGCGAACATGCGCCCCGGCATCGGCCGCTGGGTGCAGCGCGGCTTCCCGACTACCGGGTCGGCAAGCGGCATTGCCCCGTCCGATGCAGGCTCATCCTGCTGCGGCGGATCGGCCGACGCCTCGCCAGCGGCGTCTTCCTGCTGTGACGGAACATCAGATACCGCGTCGCAGATTTCTTCGTGCTGCTGAATGAGTGCACAATGACTCACAATAGTTGGTGCCGGTCTGATGCTGCCGGCAAGTCTTTTCCTCACACATTTCTAAGGGTAAGTCGACCTCTCCACCATATGATGGCTTTCGCTGTCCCTGAACGCCAGCGCCAACCTCTCGATCGCAGGGCTGACTGGCCCTTGGCTGATGACGAAGATTCTCAAGGCCGCAACTGCCCGTTGACCAGAACTGGAAGATGGGGCCATGCCACGAACCAACGCAGGGCGCTTCTTGAACTTGATGTGACGCGTGCTCCAGGTGCTGTCGTTTGGCAAGGCGGGCTGCAAAGGACAGCCACTTCGTCACCTGACGCCTGCACGATTTGGAGAAAAGGCTGACCCTTGGTACACGATCACGCGCTCACCCACACCCCACCCGCAGACCTTGGCCCCGCCTTCCGTTGGGCAGTGGGGCTCAACACGGCTTATGTCCTCGTCGAGGCGACAGCAGGCCTAATGACCGGCTCACTTGCGCTGCTGGCCGATGCTGCGCACAATCTGACCGATGTGGCGGGGCTGCTGATCGCCTGGGGAGCGGCGGTACTGGCCAAACGCGCGGGAAGCGCCGCCTACACCTTCGGCTATGGCCGGGCCACAATCCTTGCTGCCATGTTGAACGCAGTTGCTATTCTGATCGGTGTCGTCGTGGTGATGTGGGAGGCGGCGCACAGGTTCGAGAACGTGGTCGAGGTACAAGGGCTGACCATCCTGCTGGTGGCACTGGTCGGGATCGGGGTGAACACGGGATCGGCACTCTTGTTCATGAAATCCCAAAAAGATGACCTGAATGCAAAAGGTGCCTATCTGCACATGGCCGCCGATGCGGCCGTGTCAGGCGCCGTTGTATTGGCAGCAGCCGGAATCATGCTGACCGGCTGGCAATGGCTTGATCCCGCAGTGGCGATCATGGTCAGCCTATTGATCGCCTGGACGGCCTGGGGCCTCCTGCGCGACTCGTTGCGGCTGGAACTCGACGGCGTGCCAGAAGCGATCGACCGACAGGCTGTGGCCGACTGGCTGGGCAATCAGCCGGGTGTCAGCAATGTGCACGATCTGCACATCTGGGCGTTGTCCACCACCCGCACCGCGCTTGCGGTGCATCTCGTGTGGGACGGAGCAGATGCTGATGTCTTCCTCGATCACGTGACCGACGAGTTGGAGAATGAATTCGGCATTGGTCATGCCACTGTGCAGCTTGAGCGCGCACCTTGCGAACGCGCGGGCGCCTGCCTTGCCACGTGACAAGTTTGGCCCAGCCGAGCGGATGTTGGCCGACCCGGAGAAAGCCGATTTCAACGTCCAGATCGATGCGCTGGTGAAAGCTGGTGGTGTGCAGGTGACGACATGCATTGTGATCGCGCAGCAGATTTCCGCCGAGACAGCGTTCCGCGCCCGCAGTCTGGCGCTGGATTCGGCAGCGGGGGCCTTGGCGCGGTATGCGACCGACGGCGCGACGGTCATCCGCTTCTGATGCCCGTGGCGTGTTTCTGCCATTGAATGCATAAGTACGTCTTTGCCTGCCGGTCTACCAGCGAGGAACCGCGCCATGTGTGAGCTTCTCGGGCTATGCAGTA
>JBOFFB010000099.1:0-1601 GCA_051648385.1 Allobosea sp. | reverse complement strand
CGCTCGTCCATCCCGAAAGGGTGAGAAGCACAGCCCGTGCCCGGTCCGCCTCTCCCCGATCCGATCCGTTCGCCATCGTGGTCAGCGCCGCGCGCTGCTCGTCCGTTACCCGCAAGGGAGATTTGCCTGCCATGTTCCGATCCACAAATCACAGAAGAACATGGAACCAGAAAATCTATCCGTGGGGAAGACAGAGCCAACATGCTTAGTTTACGCCCACCGCACCGCGCCAATGCCCTTCGCCATCAGAAAGGCATTGGCCCGGCTGAACGGCCTCGAGCCCAGAAAATTACCCCTTGCCGCCAGCGGCGAGGGGTGCGCGCTTTCGATGACGAGATGGCGCGGCGCTATCAATTGCCGCCGGGCACGCGCCTTGTCACCCCACAGGATGAAGACGGCGGCTGGAGCGGCCTCGCTCACGGCGGCAATCGTCTCGTTGGCCAGCCTGTCCCAACCAAGCTTGAGGTGCGACCCCGCTTGCCCTGCCTCGACGCTCAGCGCTGCGTTGAGCAGGAGCACGCCTTCCCGTGCCCAGCCGCTCAGATCGCCCGAAACGGGCGGCGATATGCCGAGATCATCACCAAGCTCGCGGTAGATGCGCTTGAGTGAGGCTGGCAGTTTTAGCCCGAGGCAGGAGAAGGCCAACCCGTGTGCGTGACCGGGAGTGGGATAGGGGTCCTGACCCAGAATGACCACCTTTACCGCGCGGAGCGGCGTCAGGCGGAAAGCATTGAAGATGTCGGCAGGCGCAGGCAACACTTGCGTGCCTGCAGACAGCCTTGCATCAAGCTCGGAGGCAATCCGCACCGCGTCGCCATCGCTGAAAAACGGCAAATCCCGCCAGTCTGCGCTGGCGGGATCGTTGAGGAATGCCGAAAGAGCCAGTTGATAAGCTTGCATCAGTTCTGGGCAGTGATCCGGCCTTCGATCTTGCTGGTGATGGTGCCAAGCTTCCGTGCATGGCTCATCACATCATTGGCCATCAGTTTGCCCTGCACATCGAGATCGCGCCCGCCTGCCGGGGTCAGTGCCGTGTAGCCATCGCCGCCGCGCAGCATGAAATCGTTGGTGGCGACGCGGTAGATCTTGTCCTCGACGATTGGCTGGCCGCCAACCATGATCGAGATGATGCGCGAGCCTGCGGCAGCCTTCGGATTGTAGACCACCGTGAGCCCCGAAACTTGCGGGAAACGACCGCCGCGCTGCTCGACCTGGCTGACGCCATTCTCGAGTGCAGCGCGCACAGCCTTGCCGGTGACTTCCGTGAGCACGTTGCGATTGCCGAAAGGCAATTCGCTCAGGATATCGCGGCGGGTCAGCTTGTGGCCCACGGGATATTGCTTGTTGGCCCGAATGCCGCCGCCATTGGTGATGGCGATCTCGGCACCGGACGCCTCGCGAAGAGCGTCGGCAATGAGATTTCCGAAAGCAGTCTCGCCGGACCGAACCGAAGCGGTGCGCGTGTCAAGCTCGGCGGCCAGCACCGCCACATCGACATCAAGCTCCTTCGACAGATCGGCTTCATAGCGCCTGACGATGGTCAGCATCTCGGGGTCGGGCGTCACGGCGCGACTGTCATTGACGCGGAAGGTCGGGGTCCA
>JBOFFB010000098.1:0-10671 GCA_051648385.1 Allobosea sp. | reverse complement strand
GACCAAAAAACCTTCACAGGCGCATGAAACCATCGACAGTTGCTTGACCCGACCATCCACGTTTCTTCGACGCGACAATCAAGAAAGACGTGGATGGTCGGGTCAAGCCCGACCATGACGATTGGCCGGTGCGTGTCCTCGAAGGTAGGAGAAGCCCCACTCACCCCAGCCATGTCCCCAGCCGCTTCACCGCCTCGCGCATGTCGGCTTCCGTGCCCGCAAACGACAACCGCGCGAACCTGTGGCCGTTCTCCGGGTCGAAATCGAGGCCCGGCGTGATGGCGACGCCGGCTTCGCGGATGGCGCGTTTGCAGAAATCCATGCTGTCATTGCTGAGCGCGGAAATGTCCGTGTAGACGTAGAACGCGCCGTCGATGGGCAGGAATTGGCCAAGCCCGATGTGCGGCAGTTCGTTCATCAGAATCTCGCGGTTGCGGGCATAACCTTGGCGCACAGCCTCCATCTCGTCTTGGCCATCAAAGGCCGCCAGCGCAGCGATCTGGCTGAGATACGGCACCGAGATCGCCATGTTCTGCTGCAACCGCTCGATGGGGCGAACGAGAGCTGGTGGCACCACCATCCAGCCGACGCGCCAGCCTGTCATGCAGAAGAACTTCGAGAACGAGTTGATGATGACGGTGTCAGGGTCATAGGTCAGCGCCGTCATAGCCGGGCGGCCATAGGTCAGCCCGTGGTAGATTTCATCGGAAATGAGGGCGATGCCAAGGTCGCGGCAGGTGGCGCTGAGATCGGCGATGGCCTCAGGCGTCATCACAACGCCGGTCGGGTTGGCCGGGCTCATGGCCAGCACACCCGCCAGCGGCTTGTCGGCGTGCGCCGCCGCAACGGCCGCGCCCGACAAGGCATAGCGCGTGTCGGCACCGGTTGGTATCTCCACAACATCCAGCCCCAAGGCTTTGAGAATGTTGCGATAAGCCGGATAGCCGGGAGATGAGATGGCCACGCGCTGTCCAACATCGAACAGCGACAGGAATGCCAGCGCGAAGCCGCCTGACGAGCCCGTGGTGACAACAACGCGCTCTGGCTCGACCGCGACGCCATACCAATCACGGTAGTGTTGCGCGATTCGTTGCCGCAGCGGCCAGATGCCGAGCGCCTCGGTGTAGCCGACCTGGCCACCCGCCAATGCCTTGGCCGCAGCCTCGCGCGCCGTGCGCGGGGCAGAATGACCCGGCTGGCCGACTTCCATGTGCACGATGGAGCCACCTGCCCGCTCAATGTTTGCGGCCTCGGTCATCACATCCATGACGATGAAAGGCGAGACGAGGCTTGAACGGTGCGAGATGCGGGTGGTGGACAGGACAGGTTTTTGCATGGAGCGTTTTACACCAGTGTCATGGCTGCCCTCATGGCGGCCATCTCGATGTGGATGTGTGCCGATCTTTGAACCGAGTTCACCGGCACAAGGCCGATGATGACACTGAACAGAAACGTGCAGACCAAAACGATGTATCCGCATAGCCCGGTCGCAATCTTGCCTTCAAGTGTTTCTACGCGGATAAGTGATGAGAGTTGTTCCATCTTCCGGCGACCACATGCCTTTTCTCACGCTTCCGCTGCGCCAAACGCTGACCGCCGCCGCATTGTGCCTTGCGCTGCATGGCGCTGCACAGGCGCAAAGCTCAGGCCGCATTTCGCTGGTACGCGACACCGAGATCGAGCAATTGCTGCGCGACTATTCCGCGCCGATCTTCCGTGCTGCGGGCGTCAATGCCAGCCAGACAGACATCGTGCTGATTCAGGACCGCACCTTCAACGCCTTCGTGGCCAATGGCCGCCGCATCTTCATGAATGTCGGTGTGCTGATGGATTCCGACACACCCAACGAGGTGATCGGCGTCATTGCACATGAGACTGGACATATCGCCGGCGGGCATCTGGCACGCCTCCGGCAGGAGATATCCAACGCGCAGATCTTTGCGGCCATCGGCATGGTGGCGGGTGTGGGCGCGGTGGTAGGCGCAGCGCGCAGCGGTGACCGTGTCGGCAATGCAGGGGTCGGTGCGGCTGGCGTTTTGGGCGGCGGGGCGGAAATTGCGCGGCGCAGTCTCCTCGCCTATCAGCGTTCGGAGGAACAGGCAGCAGATCGCGCAGCGGTGCGCTTCCTTGATGCCACGGGCCAGAGCGCGCGCGGCATGTTGCGTACATTCCAGCGCTTTTCGGAATCCGGCATGTTTTCGTCACGTGCCATCGACCCCTACCAGATCAGCCATCCCCTGCCCCAGGAACGCATCGGGCAGTTGGAAGGGCTGGCAAAGGGCAGCCCAAATTTTGAGCGCAAGGACAGCCCGGCGCTGAGCGCACGACACGCCTTGGCGCGGGCCAAGCTGTTCGGCTTCATCGACCGGCAGGATGGCATCAGCCGACGCTATCCGGCCCATGATGTCTCGGTTCCCGCGCGCTATGCCCGTGCCATCGCCGCCCATCGCTCCGGTCGCCAGCAGGACGCGTTGGCAGGCATCGATGCGCTGCTGCGTGACCAGCCCAGCAATCCGTACTTTCATGAACTGCGCGGCCAGGTGCTTCTCGAAAGCGGACGCGCGGGCGCCGCCATCGAGCCACTTCGCCGTGCCGCGCGCGCCGCGCCCGGTTCAGGTCTCATTCGCGGCATGCTCGGCCATGCGTTGCTTTCGGCGGGCTCACCTGCATCCCTCGATGAGGCGATCCGCGAGTTGTCTTTCGCCGGGCAGCGCGAGAAGGAGTTGCCCGACCCGCATCGCCACCTGGCCACAGCTTATGCCCGCAAGGGAAATATCGGCATGGCGGAACTTTCTGGTGCACAGGCGGCCTTCCTTGAAGGCGATCTCGTCAGCGCGCAGACCCAGGCCACCCGCGCCGCGCAGAAACTGCCCGCGGGTTCGCCCGGCAAACTCAGGGCTGAAGACATCGTGAATTACCGCCCACCACGTTCGTGATACTGCTCAGCAAAATCCATCTTGATTCGATGAAGGACAACGTCATGTTCCGCCAACTCACCCTAGGCCTGCTTGCAGCGACGGCTTTTGTCGCATTGCAGGCAACACAGCCTGCAATGGCACAGCAGGGCTTCTCGGCTGATCAGCGTGCCGCAATCGAAGCGATCATCAAGGACGTGTTGCTGAAGAACCCTGAACTGATCCAGGAAGCCTTGGTCGAGCTCGAAAAGCGTCAGCAGCAGGCGCAGGTTGATGGCCAGAAGCAGGTTCTGGTGACGGAACGTGCGGCGATTTTTGATTCTCCCAAGAGCGCCATCGCCGGCAATCCGCAGGGTGATGTCACGCTCGTCGAGTTTTTCGATTACAATTGTGGTTTCTGCAAGCGTTCGCTGACTGACCTTCAGGAACTGATGAAACTCGACCCGAAGCTGAAGGTGGTGCTCAAGGATTTCCCGGTGCTGGGGGCCGACTCGGTCGAGGCCAGCCGCGTGGCGATTGCCGTGAAGAACCAGATCAAGGGTGACAAATACTGGGCCTTCCACGTGGCGTTGATGAGCACACGCGGACGCATCAATGGCGTCAAAGCGCTCGAAGTTGCCAAGGAACATGGCGTCAACCTCGATCTTGCCCGCAAAGACATGGAAAGTGCCGAGACACGTGGCACAATCGAAGAAACCGTCGTGCTGGGGGATCGCCTCGGATTGACGGGAACACCAGCCTTCGTGCTGGCTGACGAGATTGTCTTCGGCGCAGTCGGTGTTGAACAAATCAAGAGCCGCATTGATGCGGTGCGCAAGTGCGGCAAGACCAACTGCGGCTGAGCCGATCGCGGCGTGATCAACAGCCTGTTGCCACGAACACTTCCCCTGTCATGCGTCAGTCGCTAAGACAGCGCGTGGCCGTCGGACATGGGTCCTGGCGGCGCGGGAGCTGACATGGTTGCTGTTCGTCTGATCAACGGCCCTAATCTCAACCTTCTCGGGCATCGCGAGCCATCGACGTATGGTTCGGCAACGTTGGCAGAGGTGGAGCAACGGATGATGGCATTGGCTGCGGCCAAAGGCGTGATGCTGACATGCCACCAGTCCAACATCGAAGGTGATCTTGTTACTCTGGTGCAGGATGCTGGCATGAACGGCGATGGCGTGATCATCAACGCTGGTGCTTACACCCACACATCGGTCGCCTTGCGTGATGCTATCAAGGGCGCGGATACTGTTGCCATCGAGGTGCATTTGTCCAATGTCCACGCACGTGAGGAGTTTCGTCACCACTCGTACATGGCCGCCGTGTGTGCTGGCGTGATTGCCGGTTTTGGCACTCGCAGCTATGAATTGGCGCTCGACGCCATCATCCCGATCCTTGAAGCTCGCACCCCGAAAACGGGCTGACTTTTTTCTGAGAGAGATTTGCGCATGGCCACCAAAAGTCCGATCGACCCTGATCTTGTCCGCGATCTTGCGCGGCTGATCAACGAAACCGATCTCACTGAAATCGAAGTTCAGAAGGGCGATCTTCGAATCCGTGTGGCGCGCACGATCACAGCATCGTTCCAGATGCCGATGCAGCAGCCAATGATGCAGCAGGCTCATGCCCCCGCCGCGCCTGTTGCACCCGCGCCAATATCTGGCAAAGCCGCCGCAGCCGAGCATCCGGGGGCTGTGAAGTCGCCCATGGTCGGAACTGCCTATCGTCGTCCATCGCCCGATGCCAAGGCCTTCATCGACGTTGGCTCAGTGGTGAAGGAAGGCGAGAAGATCCTTCTTGTCGAAGCGATGAAGACATTCAACGAGATCGTCGCGCCAAAGGCTGGCACTGTCACGGCCATCATGGTCGAGGATGGTCAGCCAGTTGAGTACGGCGAACCTCTCGTCGTGATCGAATAAGGTGCCTGTCGGGATGTTTGACAAAATCCTGATTGCGAACCGGGGCGAGATTGCCCTTCGCGTGCTGCGCGCCGCCAAGGAACTCGGCATCGCCACCGTGGCCGTGCATTCGACCGCTGACGCCGAGGCCATGCATGTGCGGCTGGCCGACGAAAGCGTCTGCATCGGGCCCCCGATTGCGCGCGACTCCTATCTCAACATGCCAGCGTTGATTGCCGCGTGCGAGATCACCGGCGCGGATGCCGTGCATCCCGGTTATGGCTTTCTGTCCGAAAACGCCCGCTTCGCCGACATGTTGGCGGCGCACAACATCACCTTCATCGGCCCAAAAGCCGAGCATATCCGCATCATGGGCGACAAGATCGAGGCCAAGCGCACCGCAAAGCGCCTCGGCATTCCATGCGTTCCAGGCTCGGAAGGTGGCGTGACAGAAGATACTGAAGCGCTGCGGATTGCCAAGGACATCGGCTACCCGGTGATCATCAAGGCTGCCGCCGGTGGTGGTGGGCGCGGCATGAAAGTGGCACGCACCAAGGATGATCTGGTCGTCGCGCTTCAGACCGCACGCACGGAAGCCAAGGCAGCTTTTGGCGATGATGCGGTTTATATCGAGAAGTACCTCGAAAAGCCTCGCCACATCGAAATTCAGGTGCTCGGTGACGGCAAGGGCCATGCGATACACCTTGGCGAACGGGACTGCTCACTTCAGCGCCGCCACCAGAAGGTGTGGGAAGAAGGCCCTTCGCCCGCGCTCAATCCCTCAATGCGCGCTGAAATCGGCCAGACATGCGCCAAGGCGATGCAGGACCTGCAGTACATTGGTGCAGGTACGATCGAGTTCCTCTACGAGGAAGGCAAGTTCTACTTCATCGAGATGAACACCCGCATCCAGGTCGAGCATCCGGTCACCGAGATGATCACCGGCATCGATCTGGTCAACGAGCAGATCCGCATTGCGGCAGGTGCCGAACTGTCGATCAAGCAGAGCGATATCGTGCTTGAAGGTCATGCCATCGAGTGCCGCGTCAATGCCGAGCATCCGGCAACATTCCGGCCTTCGCCTGGCAAGATACAGTCCTTCCACACGCCCGGTGGACTTGGCGTACGCGTCGATTCAGCCGTTTATCAGGGCTACACGATCCCGCCGCATTATGACTCGCTGGTCGGCAAGCTGATCGTGCATGGCCGCACCCGCAACGAATGCCTGATGCGCCTGCGCCGCTCGCTCGACGAATTCGTGGTCGACGGCATCGACACCACGCTTCCCCTGTTCCGCACACTGGTGCGAAACCAGGACATTCAGAACGGCCAGTATGATATTCATTGGCTTGAGAAATTTCTGGCAGCGGGCGGAATGGAATAACCCTCCGTCATTGCGAGCACAGCGACGGAGTCCGTCAGCGTGAGAACCTGACCTTGCCGCGATCCAGAACAATCTCCATGCGATCAAACGCCACTCGGACCCCCTCCGGCATTGCCGCGACGAGTGTCGCATAGTCCAGATCCGTGTGCAGGTTGGTCAGCACGGCGTGCTTCGGCTGAGCCTTCCCGATCCATGCCAGAGCCTCGGACAGCGAGAAATGCGATGGGTGCGGGCGGTGTCGCAAAGCGTCGATGATCCAGACATCGAGCCCGTGAAAATGCGGCTCTGCCTCGGTAGGAATAGCGCTGACATCGGGCAGATACATCACGCCGCCTATTTTCAGTGCCAGCGAATTAATCTCGCCATGCACAATGCTGATCGGCAGGAACTCGATCTCACCGCCAGGGCCGTCGATGCCGAATACGGTACCCGCAATAATGCTGTGGCGAATGGCAATCGGCGGATATGAACTGCCCGGCAGCGTCTCGAAAATGTAGCGGAAGCGGTCAAGCATGATCGCGCCGGTCACCTCGTCCATGAAGACGTCGACCGTGCGCCGCATGTGCAGCACAAGTGGCCTCAGGTCATCGATGCCATGGGTATGGTCGGCGTGTTCGTGGGTCAGGATCACGCCGTCAAGCCGCTCAACGCCGGCATCGATCAACTGCTCGCGCAGGTCAGGACCGGTGTCGATGAGAACGCTCGTGGTGCCATGCTTGCCTGCACGCTCGACCAGAATAGAGCAACGGCGACGGCGATTGCGCGGATTGGCCGGATCGCATGCGCCCCAGCCCATGCCAGGTCGTGGCACACCGCCCGATGAGCCGCAGCCGAGGATCGTGAGCTTGAGGCTCATGCCGCCGCGGTTTCGCGGAAAAAAGCCGTCATGCGAGGAAAGACACGTTCAGCGTTGGCGGTCGTGGCAGCGGCCAGTTCAGCCTCGGTCACTCCTTTCACGCTTGCAAGCACGGCTGCAGTCCGTGTCACATAGGAGGGCTCGTTTGGCCTGCCGCGATAGGGTTCAGGCGCGAGATAGGGTGCGTCGGTTTCGACGAGAAGCCGTTCAAGCGGGGCATCAGCAGCAATCGCGCGTAGCTCTTCCGAGCGCTTGAAGGTGATGATGCCGGAAAAGGACAGGTAGAAGCCAAGCTCCAGCCCGATCCGGGCCAGTTCTGCGCCCGACGAGAAGCAATGCAGGATCGCGCCGAACGCACCGTTGGCGTGTTCTTCGGTGAGGATGTCGATCATCTCCTGGTCAGCATTGCGGGCATGGATGACGAGTGGCAGGCCAGTCTCGCGCGCGGCTGCGATGTGATTGCGGAAGACCTTGCGCTGCACGTCACGCGGGCTCTTGTCGTAATGGAAATCGAGCCCTGCTTCGCCAATGGCCACGCATTTCGGCGCGTTCGAGAGTTCGACAATGCGGGCCAGCGGCGTTTCGGGTTCGTCGGCAGCGTTGTGCGGATGCGTACCGATGCTCCAGAACACGTGCGTGAAGCGCGCGGCCAGCGCTTCATAGGCAGCATGGCGGGCCACATGCGTCGAGATCGTGACCATCCTGCCGACCCCGGCGGCGCGCGCACGCGCAACCACGGCATCAATGTCGGCCATCAGGTCCGGGTAGTCGAGATGGCAATGGGTGTCGACCAGCATCAGGCACTCGCCCCTTCGACCACAGGCTCGATATAGCGCGGAAAGATGCCTGTCGGTGCTGGCAGTTCCGTGCCCGCGACAAGGCGATGCTGTGGCCCCAGATGGACGAAGTCACGGGCATCTCCGTTCACGGCAAGCAAATCCAGCAATTTGGTTGCCGCCGCCGGGATTGCCGGTTGCACGAGGATAGCCGTTTGGCGCAGCAGTTCAGCGGTCACATAGAGCACAGTGGCCATCCGCGCAGGGTCCGTCTTTCGCAACACCCACGGTGCCTGCGCGGCAAAATAGCGGTTTGCCTCGCCGACCACGGCCCAGATTTCGTTCAGCACCTGGTGGATGGCGAAATCAGCCATCGCAGCGCGTGCCTTTTTGAGCAGCGCGTCGGTCTGCGCCAGCATGGCCTCGTCTTCAGGTGTGAACGCGCCCGGAACTGGCACCCTCGCATCACAGTTCTTGTTGATCATCGACAGCGAGCGCTGGGCCAGATTGCCGAAATCGTTGGCGAGGTCGGCGTTTATCCGGTTGACGATCAGATCATGCGAATAGGTGCCGTCTTGCCCGAATGGCACCTCGCGCAGGAAAAAATAGCGCAACTGGTCGACGCCGTACGCTTCTGCGAGATTGAATGGGTCGAGCACGTTGCCGACCGACTTCGACATTTTCTCACCCTTGTTGAGCAGGAAGCCGTGGCCGAAGACGCGCTTGGGCAACGGCAGCCCTGCCGACATCAGGAAAGCGGGCCAGTAGACCGCGTGAAAGCGCGTAATGTCCTTGCCGATGATGTGGACGTCCGGCGGCCAGTAGCGCGCACGCGAGTGGCTGGCGTCGGGAAAGCCGGTGCCGGTCAGATAGTTGTTGAGCGCGTCGACCCAGACATACATCACGTGCTTCGGGTTGCCGGGAACGGCAAGCCCCCAGTTGAACGTGGTGCGACTGATCGAAAGGTCTGTCAGACCACCCTTGACGAAGCTGACGATTTCATTGCGCCGCGTCTGCGGTGAGATGAAATCCGGCTGGTTGTCATACAGTGCGATCAGCTTGTCCTGATAGGCCGACAACCGGAAGAAATAACTTTCCTCCTCGACCCATTCCACAGGTGTGCCCTGCCCGCCAAGACGGACACCGTTCGGAGATAGAGTGGTTTCCTTCTCGTCATAAAAGGCCTCGTCGCGCACCGAATACCAGCCGGAGTAACCGCCGAGATAGATGTCGCCGTTGGCTTCCATCCGCCGCCAGAGCTCCTGTGTGGAGACCAGATGGTCGGCGTCCGTCGTGCGGATGAAGCGATCGAATGACAGGTTCAGAGCCGGGCCCATGGCCTTGAAATGCGCTGCAAGCTCATCGGCGCAGGCCTTTGGCGACACACCTTGCGCCTCGGCTGTACGGAGCATCTTCTGGCCGTGCTCATCCGTGCCAGTCATGGCGAAGACATCGTAGCCGTCGAGGCGCTTGAAACGCGCAATGGCGTCCGACGCCACGACTTCATAGGCGTGCCCGATATGCGGCTTGCCATTGGGATAGGCAATCGCGGTTGTCAGATAGAACTTTGGGCGGTCATGTGATGACGTGGACATGCGCATCACCTTTCCAGAAAACAGATGGGCTTGAACGGGCGGATAGCTTTGAGGCCTGCAGCGGCATGGGCGCCTGAGCGCCCTTCACTGTCAGGCTGTCCGCATTCGCGTGACAGCGTCTGCCAGATCATGGAAGATCGACAACACCAGCGGTTTGCGGTCAAGGTTCAAGGCATCTGTCTCCCGTATGGAACGCCGCATCTTGTCCCATACCTCGGCAAGCGGTGCAAGATGACGACCACCGCGTACAGCGCCGGCATGTAGCGTCCCGCTCGCCCATTCTTCGAGTGTCTCCACAAAAATCGCGAAGTCTGCTTCGGCAGCACGGCCCGCAAGTTGGTCGGCCATGGCCATGACACGCTTGATATCGATGTCAGGCAGGTTGCCAAGCAAGGTCTTGGTACCAATGATCAACGCCGCTGTCTCTGGATCGAGCCGCGTCAAGGCTCGCCGGACAGAACCGTCCGCAAAAGCCACCGCCTGGCGCACATCGCGGTCATCTGGTTTGAGGCCAAGCCCGCCAAGGACATCGAGCATGTTGATGTCGTCGAGCGGGCGCAGCATCAGCTTGCGACAACGCGAGCGGATAGTCGGCAGCACGCGACCTGGCTGATGTGCAACAATCAGAAAAATTGCGCGTTGTGGAGGCTCTTCGACCACCTTCAGCAGGGCATTGGCACCTGCGGTATTCAGGTCCTCGGCGCTGTCGACAATGCAGACGCGCCAGCCGCCATTGCCGGCAGTGGTACTGAACACATCCAGCGCACGTCGTACCGTCTCAACGGGGATCTGTGTCGTTGACTGCTTCTTGTCGGTAGAAGGCTGACGCCTCAGAACGACCAGATCAGGATGCGCAAGCCCGGTCACAAGGCGCGCCGCGCGGCCATCGGGATCAAACACGAGGCTGTCACCACGAGGCGCGGCGGATGGTTGCAAGCTGAACAGAAACTTGGCGACGTGATACGCGAACGTCGCCTTGCCGATACCCTCAGGTCCACCAACAAGCCATGCGTGATGAAGTCGGCCAGTTCGCACGCCTTCGGTGATGGCAGCCTGCGCGTCCAGATGTCCGACGAGGCGGCGCGTCTCACGAGGGTGGGCAAAGCCTTCCAGTCGATCAGCTTCGATGCCAGTTTCTGTACTCAAGATCGGTCCACCTGCAGCAATAGCCTCGCCTCAAGTGCCGCCCACGCCATGTCGAGCACCGCATCAGGTGGCTGGCCAGCATCAATCACGATACAGCGTTCGGGTTCTTTTTC
>JBOFFB010000097.1:0-2315 GCA_051648385.1 Allobosea sp. | reverse complement strand
CGCGCCCTCGATGCCGATGAAGACCCAGAGCGTCACCAGCATGGTGCTTTTCACCTGCGCCATGATCGAGCCGAGACTGGTGTTCTGCGTGCCCGAGAAGTCCAGCGAGAACAAGTCGATCCGGAAGGCGACCACCGCGATGCCGATGAACAGGATGATCGGCGCAATCTTGGCGACGGTGGCAATCAGGTTGATGAACGCTGCCTGCTGGACGCCAGACAGCACCAGCGCATGGACCAGCCACAGCACAACCGATGCGCCAAGGATCGCCTGCCACGTATTGCCCTCGCCGAATGCGGGGAGGAAATACGACAGGGCGCTGAACATGACGACGAGGTACGAGACGTTCCCGACCCAGGCCGAGATCCAGTAGCCCCAAGCGCTGTTGAAGCCGACGAATGGCCCGAACCCGGCTTTTGCGTAGGCATAAGGCCCGGCGTTCAGCTCAGGCTTTCGGCGCGACAGGCCCTGGTAGACCAGTGCCAGCGCCAGAATGCCGATGCCTGTGATGCCCCAACCGATCAGGATCGCCAGCGGCCCAGCACCAGCCGCCATGTTTTGCGGCAGGCTGAAGACGCCGGAGCCCACCATGGAGCCGATGACCATGGCCGTGAGCGCGCCAAGCCGCAGCTTGCGAGATGTGCCGACACCTTGCGTGGTGATGGTGCCCTTCGCTGGCATGGCCAAGCTCATGTGCTCAACTCTTCGCCAGCGAGGCGGGCGAGATGCGTAAGGTGAAACGCGGCCGATACAAAATCGGGATGCTGCCGCCGGGCTCGCCCGTCGTGATCGCAACGGAGCGTGCAGTCACCTTGCCGTCGAAATGCTCGGTGTCTGTGTCGGCGTCATGGCGTGTCGCATGGATGACGCCGTCACGGTGATTGGGCGGGGCATAGAGCGTGTAAAGCTTCAACGGGGCCTTGCCGGTGTTGATGATGTTATGCCTTACACCTGCTGGTACGAGGACAGCGAAACCGGCACTGATGGGACACAGCGTACCGTCGAGAATTGCCTCACCGCTACCATCTTCCACCCGGAAGAATTGGTCGAGCTTGTGAATTTCGAACCCGATATCCTCGCCCGGCTGCAAGGACATGACGACAAGCTGGCAATGTTGCGCCGTGTAGAGCACATGCCGGAAGCTGGTGTTGTGGATGGCGATTGCCTCGATGTCCTTGACGAAGCCCTTCATGGGTATTGCTCCTTGCTAAACATCGCCGATTTGCTTGCGAGCGACACGACCGGTCCGGCATCTTGGAGCGCGCGTCACCGCAAATGAGGGTCTCTGGCAACCATCAATAGGCACCCGGCGACGGTTTGAAAGGTTCGGAATCTACCCAGAACCGATCTTCAGATGTAACGACGGCAAAGTTCGGCGATGCTGCCCGTCACCCTTGAATCTGGGTAGATTCCGAGCCTGACCGACCGCGCAAAATTGCTGAATGCTCCACTCAACCGTTTGGTGCACTTCGCCGCAGCGTGAGCTGCCGGAATGTCGATCTCGGTTTCAGCCGCAGGCCGGTTCCGCAACCTCGTCAGGGCGGAATATGTCGCAGATTCCAACCCTCAATCGTAGACAGGAAATCATCATGTCAAACGACAACGAACTGAAGACCTCGGTCCTCGCCGAGTTGAAATGGGAGCCAAGTGTCAACGCAGCCCACATTGGCGTGACCGCCAAGGATGGCGTGATCTCGCTCATGGGGCATGTCGAAAGCTACGCCGAGAAATATGCCGCAGAGAATGCCGCAGGCCGCGTCAAGGGCGTCAAAGCCGTTGCCGAAGAACTCGAAGTTCGACTGGGGTTGAGCTTCAAGCACTCGGATGAGGATATCGCGACAGCCGCGATCAACAGACTGACCTGGAACAGTTCGGTTCCGAGGGATACGATCAAGATCAAGGTCGAAAAGGGCTGGATCACTCTCACTGGCATTGTGGAATGGAGCTATCAGAAGAACGCTGCGGCACAGGATCTGCGCTGGCTTGCAGGCGTTATCGGCGTATCGAACGAGGTCACCATCAAGCCCCATGTCAACGCGACCAGTCTCAGCGATGACATCGACTTTGCACTGCAGCGGTCCTGGTTCTTCGATGACCCACAGACGGTTTTCGTGTCAGCCGTTGGTGGCGACGTCACCCTGACCGGGACCGTTGACACCTGGTACGACCGGCAGACCGCTGGACAGACGGCCTGGGCGGCCCGTGGTGTGACATCGGTCGAAAACGATATCCGCGTCAACTGACCTGACACATCTCAATCCCCGCCGCCGGGTGTCTCTGGGCTCCCGGTGGCCACCACTGCTGCAACTCAAGGA
>JBOFFB010000096.1:0-4696 GCA_051648385.1 Allobosea sp. | reverse complement strand
CCCATCCTGAACAAGGCCGTGTCATGGTCGGTGGGCGATGATGGTTTCGTACGCCTGCTCGATGCCGAGGCAAAACCTGTTCTGAGTTTTGAGGATGACGCTGCCGCGCTGAAACTGAAGGCCAGTGCAGATGGCACCGACTACCAGTTCGACTCCCTCGGCAGACCGCGCCGCTTCGTGGCCCGCGTTGCCGCCGCATCGCCGCCGCGTATTGCGTTCGATCCGGCCAAAGCGCCACCGCGTGACAGCATTCCCGGGCTTTACGGCATGTTTCGATACGGCGGTCAGGAGGTATGCCGGATATCGCTCGGCACCAATCCAGGCGCTGCCGATGGTCGTTTTCTGACAGACTATCCGACCCGCTGCAGAGACAAGGGTCTGCAGGTCTTCGATGCTGTGGCCTGGCGCTATTCCGGAGGCAAGGTCCATCTCATTGCGAGGCGCGGACACGAGATGGTGCTTGTATCGACCGCCGAGGGCGAATGGCAGAAGGACCCTCCGGGTGGTTCAGAGCTCATTCTCCGCCGGGTGAAGAACTAGATCATCCCGCATTGAGATGGAATCCATCTCAATGCGGAAAGATGATCGATCATAATAAGTTAGAGCATTGCGTACTCACAAAACCGGTACCCACCCTCGCCTTCGCGAGGGCATGCTTTTGTGCGCAATGCTCTAAGCAGGCGGCCAACGTGTGGCGCTCTCTCATACTCGCGCCAACTGCTCATCACGCCACATGGAAATCAGGCCACGAAGCGACCGCCCAACTCATCGTCGATGTGAGCCCTGATAATCTCGTCAAAACTTGTTTCAGCCTTGAAGCCGAGAGCGGGTGCGCGTTCTGGTCTGAAATCGCGCGGCCATCCGGCGACGATGCCTTCGATGACGGGATCGGGCATGCGTCTGATCCGCGCCACCACGCCCTTGCCGGCAATGCGCTCCAGCGCTGCAATCAACTCGCCGACCGTGCATGACAGGCCCGGCATGCTGAGCGCCCGGCGTGGGCCGATGGTTGAGAGGTCCATCGTCGCCGCATGCAGGAGGAAGCCGACGGCCGAACGCGGGCTGGCGTGCCAGTGGCGAACATCGTCGCCAACTGGCAATACGGCCTCATGGCCCACCAGCGGCTCACGGATGATGTTGGAGAAAAAGCCCGATGCCGCCTTGTTGGGCTTTCCGGGGCGCACGCAAATGGTCGGCAGCCGGATGCCGATGCCGTCGAAGATGCCACGGCGGCTGTAGTCGCTGAGCAGCAGTTCGCCGATCGCCTTCTGCGTGCCGTAGCTGGTGAGCGGGGTGAGGTGGAACTCGTCACTGATCTGGTGGTGGAATGGCGCGCCGAACACGGCAATCGACGAGGTGAAGATCAGCCGTGGGCAATAGCCATCGCCGACCTGCCTGATGGCCTCGAACAGTTCACGCGTGCCGTCAAGATTGATGCGGTAGCCCTTCTCAAAATCGGCTTCAGCTTCGCCCGAGACGATAGCCGCCAGATGCACGATCAGGTCCGGGCGGCCTGCGACCAATTTGGCCGCTTCGCCCGGCAGCGAGAAATCGCTGGCTATGCAGGTGGTGGCAAATTCGACGTCGGGCGGCGGGGTCGGCATGACGACGTCATGCAATGTGGCCTTGATGACCTCGCGCCCGCCGACATGACCATCGCCTGCCACGCGGGCGAGGAACTTTGCGCCGACCATGCCGGCTGCACCGAGAACGAGAATGTGCATTTTTGCTGCTCTCTTATGGATATCTCAAAGTGCAAACCCGCCATCAACCAGATGGATCTGGCCGGTGGTGTAGCTGGCCTCGTCGGAAGCGAGATAGAGCGCCAGTGCCGCGACCTCTTCGGCGGTGCCAAGCCTGCCCATGGGCTGGCGGTCGATGAAGGCCTGCCGGGCCGCTGCAACGCTGGTTCCGCTTGAAGCGGCAAGCGCTTCGATGCGCTGGTCGAGTGAGGGTGACTGGATCGTGCCGGGGCAAATGGCGTTGGCGCGGACGCCCTTCTTGATGAAGTCCGCAGCGACAGCCTTGGTCAGGCCGATGACGGCCGCCTTGGTGGTACCATAGACATAGCGGTTGGGTATGCCGCGCACCGAACTCGCCCCTGACGCGATGTTGATGATCGAGCCACTCCCGGCAGCGAGCATGGCAGGCAGGAAGGCCTTTATGGTGCGGTGCATCGAGGTCACGTTGAGATCGAACGAGAAATCCCAGTCTGCGTCACCACAGTCAAGAATGGTACCGTGATGCACGAAACCGGCTGCATTGACGAGGATGTCGATCTTGCCGATCTTCGCGGCAAAAGCGTTGACCGCCCTGGTGGAGCGCACATCCAGCTTGCGACGCGTGGCCCGGGTCAACCCATCGAGCTTGGAAAGGTCGATATCAGTTGCGACGACCTTGGCGCCCTCCTTGATGAACGCCTCGGCAATGGCACGCCCGATGCCCTGTCCCGCCGCTGTCACCAGTGCGGTCTTGCCCTTGAGCCGGTTTGTCATAGCCTTCAGTCCCCGCCCTGTCTGCGCCCGTCCCGGTTCATCCGGGTTGATGAGAACATGACGAACGCGCTGGATACAAGCCAGCATATTCCGCGCAGAGATGGCATGCGCCGGACGAATTGCAATGATGGCAGGGTCAGCTTGCGATTGCGGTGGCTGCGGCCTTGATCACCGCGTTCATCAGGTAGGGGCGGCGCAGGTTGTAGGCCGTGTGCAGCAAGAGATCGACGTCACGCGTGAAGAACGGTTTGTGCAGGCAATGCTTGATGCCGAGATGCTTCAGCGATTGGCCGAGGCCGCTGTCTTTCGACGGCAAGATCGACACCACCATCATGTCAGGATGGCGGGCTTGCATCTGGCAGGCGGCCTCCAGACCATTGATGCCGTGCAGGTTTGAATCCATCAGAACGACATCGAAGGGTTGGTTCCGTGCCAGCTTCAGGGCATGCCCGCCATTGTCGGTCTCCTGCACATCGAGACTGAAGCGGCTGGCGCTGACGACCTTGCGCACGATGGCGCGGGTATGGTCGCCAGCATCGGCAATCAGGATCCGCGTTGGCATGCGCATGCGGGCGAAATTGGTCAGCAGAGTCCGGAAGTCCTCCGCCATGCAAGGCTTCTTCATGAACTCGTAGGCATGCAACTCGGTTGCCAGCATGCCCCATTCGGGCAGCACGATGGCCGAGGTCAGGATCAGGAATGGCTTGATATTCTCGCGGCGTGCCTCGCTGATCACCTCGGTGCCGCTCATGGTCGGCAGAGTGAGGTCGATGATCACGGCATCGACATTGTGGGATCTGAGTTTGGCAAGAGCCTCAGGCCCCGAAACCGCTTCGATGATCCGGGCACCTGGGAGCACGTCGGCAATAGCGGTCTTTACGCTCTGCCGCGCAAGTTCGGATGCATCTGCAACGAGTACGCAGATGCTGCTGAAATCGTCGTTGCTGGCTGAAGCGGGCATGAATTGACCGGTTGGAACTGAAGATTTCACAAGTGTTACGACAGCATGCTTGCCGAATGGTTAAGTCGAAGTGGAAAGCACTTATGTTGCTTGATTGCTCAAGCGCGCGGGTGAGCGTTGCGATAGGCACTAAGCAGCCGGGCTGAATCCACTTTTGTGTAGATCTGCGTGGTGGCCAGGGAGGCGTGCCCGAGCAGGTCCTGGATGGCGCGAAGATCGCCACCGCGACCCAGAAGATGGGTGGCAAACGAGTGGCGCAAGGCGTGCGGTGTGGCGCTTGACGACAGGCCAAGCGCGCCGCGCATTCGCTCCACGGAAAGCTGAATGATGCGCGGCGAGAGCCGGCCGCCCTTGGCGCCAACAAAGAGAGGCCCTTCGCCGGGCAAGGTCCAGGGGCACTGTGCCAGATAGTCGGAAATGGCGGAACTGACCGGGGCAATGACGGGCGTCTCGCGCCGCTTGCCGCCCTTGCCCAGCACGATGACGCTGTCCTTGCCGTTGATGGGTGCGTCACGGCGCTGAAGCGTGAGTGCTTCGGAAATGCGCAGGCCGCAGCCGTAGAGCAGCGCAATCACTGCCGCATCGCGAGCGATGATCCATGGAGCGCGTTCTTCGCCGGCACGGGTTGCAACATTGGTCAGGGCGCGAGCCTGTGGTGCCGCAATCGGGCGCGGCAGGGTCTTGGGCACCTTGGGGCCACGCACGTTGACGATGGCCGAGGCCTTGGCGAGACCATGCCGTTCGAGATGACGCGCAAAAGAACGCAGTGACGCGAGTTGCCGCATCAGCGTGCGGCTCTCGACACCGTCACGGCGACGGGCAGCGAGAAAGGCGCGCACATCGAGCGGCTTCAGTCCGGACAGGCCCACAAATGTCGCGGCTTCGCCCAGATGGCCATGGAGAAAACCGAGAAACTGCATCACGTCGCGCTGATAGGCTTCGAGAGTGTGAGGCGACAGGCGGCGCTCGTGTTCGAGGCTGGCCAGCCACTTCGAGACGGCTGCCGCGACCGGGGGGGACAATGGCATGGCGGCTACAGGTTGCGTCTTGGCGCGTTGCATGTGGGCACAGTGCTCGGCGAGCGTTAACAGATTCCAAACTCGTGAGGTTGGCGCAGCGAATCGATGCTATTTCACCTCATGTCCAACCCGGCCACCAAGCTAGACAGCCTGTTTGACCAGACCGCCACTGACGGCCACGTGCCGGACGGGCTGGTTGCGGATGTGCTGATGCCGGTGGC
>JBOFFB010000095.1:0-2740 GCA_051648385.1 Allobosea sp. | reverse complement strand
GAAACGGCATCGCGGCGGAAGCGCAGCAGACCATCGAGGCCCATGCCGCCAGTTTCCGTGCGGATTTCATCAGCATAGGTCGGTGAAACGGTCGTGATCCGGCTCGACAGTTGCAAGCCTGCTTTCAGGAAGCCGATGGCACCGTGGTGCTCGATGGCATCAAAGCGTAGTGCGCTTGCGGGCAAACCAAGCTGGCTGATCAGCCCGACGGGAAACTGCCCCTGAAAGGCGAGGTTGTGCACGGTGAGGATCGACGGTGGGGGCTCATACCCACCGAAAGCGAGGTAGGCAGCCGTCAGCCCCGCCTGCCAGTCATGGGCGTGGACGAGGGCGGGTTTGTAGCCCTTGATCGCTCCGCGCGCGATGCTGGCGGCCAAGGCTCCGAGCGCGGCGAAGCGTTGGGCGTTGTCCGGCCAGTCAAGCCCGTCAGGTCGCAGGTAGGGGTTGCCGGGCCGGTCATAAAGATGCGGTGCGTCAATCGCCATGATGTCGAGCGCGCTTGTCGTGCCGCGCAAGATGCTGGCGGGGCCACCGAAAAGGTCAGGGATATCGAGCACCTTCGTTGGTGCGGCCAGCGCGGCCAGCACGGCAGGATAGCCCGGCACCAGCGTGGTCACGGCCACATTCTGGGTAGCCAAAGCAAGCGGCAGCGCGCCCGCCACATCGGCGAGGCCACCAGTCTTGATCAGCGGATAGATTTCCGACGTGACGGCCAGAACCTGCAGTGGCCTGGCAGCTTTGGAGGGCTTCTTCACGGCAGCCGGTCAATCATCGCTTGGGTGATCAGGCACACGCCTTTTTCCGAGCGGCGGAAGCGCTTGGCGTCGAGCTCAGGGTCTTCGCCGACGATGAGGCCGTCCGGGATGTGCACCCCGCGGTCAACCACAACCTTGTTAAGGTGCACGCCGCGCCCGACCTCGACGTAAGGCAGGATCACGGCTTCCTCGATGCGCGAATACGAGTTGACGCGTGCGCCGGTGCACAGGAGCGTGCGGCGGACCGACGAGCCGGAGACGATGCAGCCGCCCGACACCAGCGATGACACAGCCATGCCGCGCCGCCCGTCCTCGTCATGCACGAATTTGGCCGGCGGCGTGATCTCGCCATAGGTCCAGATCGGCCAGTCCTTGTCATAGATATCGAGGTCCGGCACCACGTCGGTAAGATCGATGTTTGCCTCCCAGTACGCGTCGATGGTGCCGACATCGCGCCAGTAGGACGCGCCCTCCTTGCTCGAGCGGATGCAGGACCGCGAGAAATGGTGCGCAAAGGCTTTGCCGTGCTTGACGAGATACGGGATGATGTCCTTGCCAAAGTCACGGCTGGAGTGTGGATCTGCCGCATCGCGCTTGAGCTCTTCCAGCAGGAACCTGGTGCGGAAGACATAGATGCCCATGCTGGCCAGCGCCATTTCGGGCTTGCCGGGCATGGCGGGCGGGTCTTTGGGCTTTTCAAGGAAGTCGATGATCCGGTCATGATCGTCGATGTGCATCACGCCAAAACCGGTCGCTTCCATCCGGGGCACTTCCAGACAGCCGATGGTGACGTCCGCGCCGGTATTGGCATGCTGCTGGAGCATGTGCTCGTAGTCCATCTTGTAGATGTGGTCGCCTGCGAGGATGACCATGTATTCGGCATGCGCCGTCTCGATGATGTCGATGTTCTGGTAGACCGCGTCGGCGGTGCCGGCATACCACTGGTCTTCGGAGATGCGCTGGCTGGCGGGCAGGATATCGAAGCTCTCGTTGCGCTCCTGCCGGAAGAAGTTCCAGCCGCGCTGGAGGTGCCTGATCAGGCTGTGCGCCTTGTACTGGGTGGCGACGCCGATGCGGCGGATGCCGGAATTGAGCGCGTTGGACAGGGCGAAATCGATGATGCGGGATTTGCCGCCGAAATAGACCGCAGGCTTGGCGCGCCGGTCGGTCAGTTCCATCAGGCGGCTGCCGCGCCCACCCGCCAGCACGTAGGCCATGGCTGAGCGTGACAGCGGCGCGCTCGCACCTACCGTCCGGTTGATGGACGGGCTTGCGTCAGTGTCGCTCGTCCTGATCCGGTTCGGCATGTGTCGCGCTCCCTGTTGGCATCATTTGCGGATCTTGCGCCCGCCTTTGCAGTTCAAATCGTGGCCTCGTGCAGTCTCACTCAGGTTCGTAACGCAGGTAAAGCGTTGCGAGGGGCGGCACCATGACGCTGGCTGACGCAGGCAGGTCGTGGGACGGCTGATCGATCGCATGGACCCAACCGCCATTGCCCAGATTGGCACCACCATATGCGCCTGCATCGGTGTTGAGGATTTCGCGCCAGCGGCCGGCATGGGGCAGGCCGATGCGGTAGTCAGGGCGCGGCACCGGAGTGAAATTCGAGATGACCGCGACAGTCGGCGCGCCATCACCGGAAAAGCGCAACCAGGCCAGCACGGATTGCTCTGCATCGTCCGAGACGATCCAGCGGAAGCCTTCCGCTTCGCAATCGAGGCGGTGCAGGGCAGGGTTGTCGCGGTATATGTGATTGAGGTCACGGACCAGCAGTTGAACACCGCGATGGGCGGGCGTGTCATTGAGGTGCCAGTCCAGTGCCGCGTCATGGTTCCACTCTGCGCGCTGGGCGAATTCCTGGCCCATGAACAGAAGCTTCTTGCCGGGGTGGCCCCACATGAAGCCGTAGTAGGCACGGACATTGGCGAATTGCTGCCAGTCATCGCCGGGCATGCGCGTCAGGATCGAACCCTTGCCGTGCACGA
>JBOFFB010000094.1:0-3632 GCA_051648385.1 Allobosea sp. | reverse complement strand
ATCGAGGGCTTCATCCTCAACCGTCTGCAAGGGGCCTTGCTGACCGAGGCCATGAAGCTTGCAGGCGAGGGCTATGTCTCGCCGCAGGATCTCGACCATGTCATCAAGGACGGGCTTGGCCTGCGCTGGTCGTTCCTCGGGCCTTTCGAGACTATCGAACTCAATGCGCCCGGCGGCATTCCGGACTACATCGCTCGCTACTCGGCTTTCTATCAGAGGCTGGCTGCCGACCCCGCGCCTCCTTCTGCCTGGCAAGGAGATGGCGCTGCGCGGGTGGCCAGCGAATGGGGCCGCACACCCGATGCTGCCGAAATCGACCGAAGGTCGCAGCGGCGCGACGAGCGGCTGGCGGCTTTGCAGGCGCACAAGCGAAAGATGGAGAACTGAGATGGCACGCAAAGTCATGATCACCTGCGCCGTGACAGGCGCGATCCACACCCCCTCGATGTCGCCTTATCTGCCCATCACAGCCAGCGAGATCGCGGACGCGGCCATCGGGGCGGCAGAGGCAGGCGCGGCGCTGATCCACGTCCATGCGCGCAACCCGGTCGATGGCAGGCCTGACCAGTCACCGGAGGCCTTTGAGCCGTTTCTGAAGGTGATCAAGCAGCGCACCAAGGCGGTGATCAACATCACCACCGGCGGCGCACCGACCATGGGCATTGAGGAGCGCTTGCGCCCTTGCACCACCTTCAAGCCCGAGGTCGCGTCACTCAACATGGGCTCGATGAATTTCGGGCTTTATCCGATGCTGACCCGCTTTAAGGACTTCAAGCACGACTGGGAGGAGCCTTATCTTGCGGGGTCGGATGACCGCATCTTCCGCAATACCTTCAAGGACATTGCCGGCATCCTGACGCGTTGCGCCGAGAACAACACGCGTTTCGAGATCGAGTGCTACGACATCGGCCATCTCTACACGCTGGCGCATTTTGCTGAACGCGGGTTGGTGAAGCCACCTTTCTTCGTGCAGTCGGTCTTCGGCATCCTCGGCGGCATCGGCCCGCACCCGGAAGACGTCTCGCATATGAAGCGCACGGCTGACCGGTTGTTCGGAAAGGACTATCACTGGTCCGTGCTCGGTGCCGGACGACATCAACTGCCCATCGCGGCACAGGCCGTCGCCATGGGTGGCAACATTCGCGTCGGGCTGGAGGATTCGCTCTGGCTCGGAGCCGGCAAGATGGCCACATCCAATGCCGATCAGGTCCTGAAAGCCCGCCAGATCATCGAAGGGTTGGGTCTTGAGGTCGCAACCCCTGACGATGCCCGCGAAATGCTGCAGCTGAAGGGTGCCGACAAGGTCAATTTCTAGAGCTTTGCGCACAAAAGCATGCCCTCGCGAAGGCGAGGGTGGGTACCGGTTATGTGCGCTATGATCTAGCGGGCTGCTGAACGTCAGACCAGCACGCTCTCCGGCCTTGGGTGGCGTTCCAGCAAGGCACGCTTCAGTTTTTCGAGTGCCCTGTTTTCGATCTGGCGAACGCGCTCCTTGGAGATACCGAGACGATTGCCCAGCGCTTCGAGTGTCGCCTGCTCTTCACTCAGGCGGCGTTCGCGCAAGATGCGCATCTCACGGTCGGACAAAACGGCAAGTGCTGCCCTCAGCCACTTCACGCGCCGGTCGCTGTCGATGCTGTTGCCAACCACCTCGTCCTGAAGTGGTGCGGTGTCGGGAATGAAATCCATGCGTTGCGCCGACGAGCCGGTTTCATCGTCACCCAGAGGGGCATTCAGCGAGACATCCGGGCCCGAAAGCCGGGCATCCATCGTCGCCACATCAGCTTTGGAGACGCCGAGCGTCGTCGCGATCTGTTGATGGACACTGTCGCTGATGCGCTCGTCGCCATTGCGGGTGAGGCGTGCCCGGAGCCTTCGCAGATTGAAAAACAGGGACTTCTGAGCTGAACTCGTGCCACCTCGGACAATCGACCAGTTGCGCAGGATGTAGTCCTGGATTGACGCCCTGATCCACCAGGTCGCATAGGTCGAGAAGCGCACCTCGCGTTCAGGGTCAAAGCGGGCAGCAGCTTCAAGAAGCCCCACATGGCCTTCCTGCACCATGTCGGCCATTGGCAGGCCATAATGCCGGAAGCGGGCGGCGAGAGCGATGACCAGTCGCATGTGGGCAGAGGCAAGACGGTGAAGGGCATACTCGTCCTTGTTGTCCTTCCATCGGACAGCAAGTGCTCGTTCTTCGTCGCGTTCGAGAAAAGGCGCATTCATCGCCGCTCTCATGAAACTGCGCTGAACACCTGCGACGTCGCCCATGGATTTGACCCTCCCGCTATAAGTAAGTTTACGGAGGAACCGGGTCAGTGGATCAGGCCGCGTTAGTGCTTTGTTGAGAAATATCCAGTCTCGAAATCTGAGTCCGATTGCCGCAGGCCGGCACCCGACGAAAAAGCCCGGCGCGACGGCCGGGCTTGATGTGGTGCATAAAAGACTTCGGCAAAGATCAGGCGGCCTCCGCCTCATCCTGCTGCTCTTCAACTTCCTCGGCACCCTTGGCGGCGCGGCGCGGCGACTTGGCAAGCTGCCCCTCGATCTTCTTCAGCGCTTCGGTGTCGGTCACATCGTCGACAGCTGCGATTTCGCGCACCATCCGGTCAAGCGCCGCTTCATAGAGTTGGCGCTCGGAATAGGACTGTTCGGGCTGCGCTTCGGAGCGGTGCAGGTCGCGCACCACTTCAGAGATCGCGACAATATCGCCAGAGTTGATCTTCGCTTCGTATTCCTGCGCACGCCGCGACCACATGGTGCGCTTGACGCGTGCGCGACCGGTCAGGGTTTCGAGCGCCTTGGTCACAACTGCTTCATCGGCAAGCTTGCGCATGCCGACGGTTGCGGCCTTTGCAGTCGGCACGCGAAGGGTCATCTTGTCCTTGGCAAAACTCACGACAAACAGTTCCAGCTTGAACCCGGCAACCTCCTGCTCCTCAATGCCAACGATCTGTCCGACCCCATGGGCGGGATAAACCACAAATTCGCCGGTCTTGTAGCCAAGACGTGTCGTGCTCTTCTTGATCGTGGACATGTAGAATGACTCTCCTGTCGGTCTGCTCACGAGCAGACAAAAAGTCCAATGCCCTCATCACGGGGATGAAGGCCACGCTCTGTTAAGCGCCCGCCCCGAAAGACGACCGCTGACTCCCCAGCCTTGTAGATTGTCATGTCGCGCAGACACGTCGTGGCTTGCGGTCGCAGACACGCGACCTTCTGCCTTTGACATGCTGGTTTGTTGAACCCCGCTTGAGCAGGTGCGTGAACACGAAGATCGACTGTTTGATTAGCCTAGCATGAATTTGGTCGGATTTCAAAGCATAAGCGTTTCGTTAACCGTAAACCGGCCTTGTTTGGTTAACGGTTTGTTGTCCGCACACGTGTTCCCCACATGTCCGGAGCGCGCGCAAGATCAGTCACCTTCCCCCGGCTCCGCCGAGAAATAAGCTTCGAGCTTTCCCGGTTTACCATCGAATGATTTTGCGTCAGATGGCGCATCTTTCTTCTGCGTGATGTTCGGCCACGTCTTGGAATAGTCGCCATTCAGCTTGAGCCACTGCTCGAGGCCGGGCTCGGTGTCCGGCTTGATGGCCTCTGCCGGACACTCGGGTTCGCAAACCCCGCAGTCG
>JBOFFB010000093.1:0-5688 GCA_051648385.1 Allobosea sp. | reverse complement strand
ATCTCTACACCCATCTTGCCGCCGATGGTCTTCTTTTCATTGGGGCCATGCCCCTGGACTTCGGCGGATGGGCTTTCCACCCGCAGATACTCGGCCGGCAAATCAAAGCGTGAGCCATCCTCGAAGCTGATGCTGAGGGTCCGGCGGTCCTTTGACAGACGGATTTCGGTGGGCCAGGAGGTCTGGTCCGGAACAGGCTGGTTTGACATGGCGCTGGCTCCCGATAAAACATAGTCACCTTGTCATCCGTGGCGAGGCGACATCCTTGTCTGCAAGCTTGTTCGACACCAGATCAGGCACGAGCAGTCAAGGCAGAGTTGAGCAAGGCTTCAGATGGTCATCCCGAACGCCACCGCAATGACACAACTCGTTGATCCTTTTGGACGCAGCATCGAGTATATCCGCATATCAGTAACTGATCGCTGCGATTTCCGCTGCGTCTATTGCATGTCCGAGGACATGAACTTCCTGCCCAAGCGCGATTTGCTGACACTGGAAGAACTGGACCGGATCGGATCAGCCTTCATCTCGCGCGGCACCCGCAAGATCAGGATCACTGGCGGCGAGCCCTTGGTGCGCCGCGACATCATGAGCCTGTTCCGTTCGCTCTCGCGCCATCTGGGCGAGGGACTTGAGGAACTGACGGTCACGACCAACGGCTCGCAACTGGCAAGACACGCGCAAGAGCTGGCTGATTGCGGCGTCAGGCGCGTCAACGTCTCGCTGGACACGCTCGATGCGGACAAATTCCGAGCGATCACCCGCTGGGGCGATCTTGGCAAGGTGCATGAGGGCCTTGCTGCCGCCAGAAAGGCCGGGCTGCGCATCAAGATCAACGCGGTGGCGCTGAAGGGGGTCAACGAAGGCGAGATCGAGGAGTTGATCCGCTGGGCCCATGGCGACGGCATGGACATCACCTTCATCGAAGTGATGCCGCTTGGTGACATCGAGCCGCAACGCATCGACCAGTTCCTGCCGCTGTCTGTCGTTCGCGCCCGGTTGATGGACAGCTTCACCATGATTGACGACCCCTACCGCACCGGTGGGCCTGCGCGCTATGTCAAGGTAGCTGAAACAGGTGGCCTGATCGGCTTCATCACACCGATGACGCATAATTTCTGCGAAAGCTGCAACCGGGTGCGTCTGACCTGCACCGGCACGCTTTTCATGTGCCTTGGCCAGGAGGATGCCGCCGACCTTCGCTCGGTGATCCGGGCCAGCGAGAGTGATGCGCCACTGCACAGTGCCATCGAAGCGGCCATCGCGCGCAAGCCGAAGGGCCATGATTTCGTGATCGAGCGCAACGCTTCGCGTCCCGCAGTGGGCCGTCACATGAGCGTGACTGGCGGCTGAGCCGATCCTGAGCACCACATGCCGATGGCCCTGCGCGCTTTTGTCATGCAGCCATGCCATGGCGCTGGTAGACCCCTGCATGCGCCTGACCTAAGGCTTTGGCCCGGGAGGCGCTGCCATGAGCGAACAGCATTATGATGTGATCGTCGTCGGCGTTGGTGGCATGGGCGCAGCCGCCTGCTGGCATCTTGCCAACCGTGGACAGCGCGTGTTGGGGCTTGAGCGCTTCGACATCGGACATGCCATGGGCTCGTCACATGGCATGACACGGATCATCCGGCTCGCCTATTTCGAGGGCTCGCAATATGTGCCGATGGTCAAACGCGCCCATGAGTTGTGGACCGAGACGGGCAAGCTGGCTGACACCCAACTGCTCTACGTGACAGGCTCGGTCGACCTGGCGCCAGAGGGGGCAGGTTTCGTCGAAAGTTCGCGCCAGTCATGCATCGACCACGATCTGCCGTATGAGAGCCTGACACGCGCCGAGGTGATGAAGCGCTTTCCCGCCTTCAACCTGCCGGACGGCCAGGTTGGCCTCTGGCAGCCAGGCGGAGGCTTCGTCGCGTCAGAGCGGGCAATCTATGCCCATGTAGGGCTCGCCCAATCCAAAGGCGCGACCATCCGCGCCAACGAGCCGGTTCTCGAATGGAGCACAACGGCCCATGGCGGCGTGAAAGTCGTCACGCCGCGCGGCACCTACACTGCCGGACGGCTGGTGATCACGTCCGGCGCATGGATGGACACGCTCAACCCGGCCCTCGCTCCCCACATCAAGACCGTGAAGCAGGCCATCGGCTGGTACAGTGTCAAGAACCCCGAACGCTTCAGGATCGGCAACTTCCCGGTCTTCATCCTGACTGTCGAAGAGGGAAATTTCTACGGCTTCCCGCTCTGGGAACATCCCGGTTTCAAGCTGGGCGGTCCACATTTCGGGCGCGAGCCGATTGATCCGTCCCACCCGGACCGCACGCCGTCACCACGGCAGGCCAAGTTGATTGCCGATGCGATCACGCGCTATTTCCCTGATGCAACGCCGGAGCCCCTCGCACTCAAGGGTTGCATCTACACCGTGACGCCGGATGAGCATTTCGTCATCGACACGATGCCTGATGCCGAGCAGGTGGCTTTTGCCTCATGCTGTTCCGGACATGGCTACAAGTTTGCCAGCGTGATCGGCGAAATCATGGCCGACATCAGCATCACCGGCACGACACGGTTCGATCTGTCGCCGTTCAAGCTCGACCGTTTCCTGAAGGCCGCCTGAGCATGTGTCGTTGATGCCCGGCGCGACCAACGCCAGCAACCGGCGCGGCATCGTGGCGATGGTTGCGGCACAGGGCACGTTCGTCATCAACGATGCATTCGTGAAGCTGGCGACAGCAACCTATCCGACCGGACAGGTGCTGGCGATCAGGGGGGTGTTCGCGGCGCTGGCGGCACTGGTCCTTGTCAGGCTTTTCGGGCGGTTCAGCGATCTCAAAGCCATGGCCAGTCCGCTGGTGATGGCACGCGGCGGACTTGAGGCTCTGATCGCCTTCACCTTCATCACCGCGCTGGCGCATCTGCCACTCGCCAACATCACGGCCATTCTGCAGGCGGCGACACTGATCGTGGTGCTGATGGCGGCCATCCTCGGCATCGAGCGCATCGGCTGGCGGCGCTTGCTGGCGATCATGGTCGGGTTTGTCGGCGTGCTGATCATCGTGCGGCCGGCAGCCGAGGGTTTCACCGTCTACTCGCTGGTAGCACTCGCCAGCGCAATCATGGTTGGCGCGCGCGACCTGCTGACGCGCCGGATCGGCGCGCATGTGCCGTCCACGGTGATCACCTTCACCACCACTGCCGTGGTCTGCGCCGTTGGCTGGATCATTGGCATGGCCGAAACGTGGCAGCCACTGGCGCTGAAGGAGACACTTTATCTCGTTGGTGCCGCACTTTTTGTTGCCGCCGGCAATTACAGCATCATCGTGGCCTACCGCGATGCGGATGTGTCTTTGGTCTCAGGCTTCCGCTACACAGTACTGGTGTTTGCCATCCTGCTCGGCATTCTGATCTGGGGTGACTGGCCAGATCTGCCTGCCTTGGCCGGGGCGTCACTCATCGTCGGCAGCGGGCTCTATACCCTCCACCGCCAGCGCGTGCGTGGCCAGGTGCCAATCAAGGAACAAACCCAGCCGTGAGCACAGCGCCAACCACAGCCCGCGTGCGCCCATCGCTTGCCATTCTCGTGGTTTGCACCGCTGTGCAGCCCTTTGCGCTCAATGTGCTGGCACCGGCGACACCTGCCATCGCGCAAGCGCTTGGCACCAACTACGGCACGATCCAGCTGACGCTGACGCTTTACCTGGTGGCGGTCGCCATTTCGCAGTTGCTGGTCGGGCCGCTTTCCGACCGCATCGGTCGCAGGCCATGCATCGTGGCAGGCCTCGGCATCTTCACGCTTGGCTCGATCGCGGGGCTTTATTCGGACAGCCTCGTGACCTTGTTGGGTGCACGCATGCTGCAAGCGGTCGGTGCTGGCACGGCATTTGCCCTGACCCGCGCTATCGCCCGCGACACGGCGGAGAAGGACGAGGCGGCGAGCCTCATCGGCTACATGACCATGGCCATGCTGATCGCGCCAATGACCGCGCCGCTGGTTGGTGGCTTCGTCGAGCGCACCCAAGGCTGGCGCATGATCTTTGGGCTGATGGCGTTGATCGGGCTCATTGCGACGTTGCTGGCTTTCTCCAAGTTGCCCGAAACGCGCAGGCCCGGCACACACGTCGGTGGCTGGCTCGATACATTCGCTGCTTTTCCGGTTCTGTTCCGCGAGCGGGCTTTCGTCGCGCATGCACTCAGCCTGGCAATGACGTCATCGGTCTTCTTCGCTTTCATCGCCGGTGCACCTTATGCGGTGGTCGAACACATGCAGACTGACGCGAAGACCTATGGGTTGTTCTTCATCATGTTGTCTGGTGGCTACATGTTCGGTAATTTCCTGACGGGCAAACTCAGCCGTAGCGTCGGCGCCGAACGGCTGGCAAGCATCGGAAACGTGCTGTCGCTCGTTGGCGTGGCAATGGCGGTGGCGATCGCGCTGCTGGCCTCGGCCTGGACCCCACTCCTGCTGTTTCTGCCGATGATGCTGAATGGCATCGGAAACGGGCTGACCATCCCGACCCTCACCGCTGCCGCGCTGTCGGTCAGGCCCGACATGGCCGGTGCCGCCTCAGGGCTGACCGGCTTCACCCAGCTCAGCATGGGCGCGGTCGCTGCCTGGCTGTCCGGCCTCGTCACGCCACTGTGGCCACCGGCCTTCCTGTTGCTGATGCTGGCGGCGACGATTCTGGCCATGGCGTTTGCACGCCTGAACCGTCAGGAACGAAACTAAATCTTCCCGCATTGAGATGGAATCCATCTCAATGCGGGAAGATCTAGCAGGCTGTTGAAAACGTTATCCGGCTCGTCATTGCGAGCGAAGCGAAGCAATCCAGACAGCATCTTCGCCAGAAAATACACCGTTTCCGCGTGTTGAAGCGTGGTTTCTGGATTGCGTCGTCGCCTTGCACCTCGCAAAGACGGCTCGGATCCTTTGAGCAAGCTTGTTGAGCCATTCATGCTCACAAAACCATTGCCCACTTTCAATGCACGGTTCTCGAAAAATCGTGCGATGCGCGGGCTCAGCGGCCCTGTCGGTACAAATCGCCAGCCCCGCCCTGCGCCCGGAAGACGAGGCGCAATGTGCCGATATCGGTCGGTGTGCGGCTGTCGAGTGTCATCCGTGCGCGTGAATTGAAGCTGGTGGTGTCATTGAGGCGCGAACGGCGTTGGCGGATGCCGACTTCGCCACGGATCTGGCCAGATACGCTGATGCAGGTCGTGCCGCCCGGTTGCCGAAAAAAGCCCGGGCCATACTGCGGGCATGGCAACATGGCATCGCGCAGGGGTTCAGGCTTCATCGGCTTGGCGAGCACGCCGCGCCGCTGCGGGATTGGTTCCGCGATCTGAGCCATGCAAGCGCTGGCGAGGCCGACGCTGGCAAGTGCTACGGCTAGACAGGCAGACAATCGCAATCGGATCATTCAAGGCATCCCGAACGGTTGAGCCTGCTTATCATGCATCAATTTCGGCCAACAAAAAACCCCGGCATTTCTGCCAGCGCCAATTGTGGTTTGGCTTATCGGAGCCGGACGGACATCAGCCGCGCACGCGGGCGCGGATCATGAAGGTGTCCATGTTGTATTCGGCAATCTGCCACCAGAGGTACTGGTCGTTGCGGAATGGCACCATGGCGTCATAGACCTTCTTGAATTCGGCGTTCTTTGCCGATGTCTCGGCGTAGACCTCATTGGC
>JBOFFB010000092.1:0-5395 GCA_051648385.1 Allobosea sp. | reverse complement strand
GCGCTGCGCAGGTCTTCGCTCAGCACACCCACCGGCTCGGTGCCGATCACGTCGCTCGGTCCCTGGACAGGAAAGGCAGCAATCGGCAGCCCACAGGCGGCGGCTTCCAACAGCACGAGGCCAAACGTGTCGGTGAGGCTGGGGAAGACGAACACATCTGCAGAAGCATAGAGCGCAGCAAGATCCGCCCCCGCCTTGAAGCCTGTGAAGGTCACATCGGGGTAGCGCGCCTGAAGCTCGGTCCGTGCCGGTCCATCCCCAACCACGACCTTGGAGCCTGGCAGGTCGAGCGACAGGAAGGCGTCAAGGTTCTTCTCGACCGCCAGCCGCGCCACCGTGATGAAAATCGGGCCTGGCAGGTCAAGGACCTTGGGATAGTCCGGCCTGAACAACTCGGTGTCGACCCCGAATGACCACATGGCGAGCCTGCGAAAACCCTTGCCTGCCAACTCCCGCATCATGGTCGGCGTCGCCACCATCATCGCCGAACCTGCGCCATGGAAGCGCTTGAGCATGGCGTAAGACCAGCGCTCCGGCACCGGCACGCGGGCACGCACATACTCGGGGAACTGCGTGTGATAACTCGTGGTGAAACTGAGCCCGAGTTTTTGGCAGACCGCGCGCACGGCCCACCCGACAGGCCCCTCGGTGGCAACGTGCACAGCATCATAGTCACCGGCTCTGATCCGCTCCGCCAGCTTTCTGCGCGACACCATGGCCAGCCTGATCTCGGGGTAGGATGGCATCGGCACGGTGCGAAACTGGTCCGGAGTGACCCGGTCGACGCTGATGCCCCGCCTTGTCAGTTCAAGAATGGTGGCCTCGAAGCAGCGCACGACGCCATTGACCTGGGGGGTCCATGCGTCCGTCGCAATCAGAAGTCGCATCAGGCTGCGACCCGTGGCCTCGGCTGCGATGCCGTCGGTGCCGGTAGGGTCACGAGCTGCGGTTTGAGCCGCTCCGTGCTCCAGGTGATGATCTGGAACGAGCCATCCTCAGCTTCGGCCAGCGCCGTGCAACTTTCCACCCAGTCGCCACAGTTCATGTATGCGACACCGTGCATGTCCTGGATGGCGGCGTGGTGGATGTGCCCGCAAATCACGCCGTGAGCGTCCCTCTTGCGGGCCTCGGCAGCAAGCGTGGTCTCGAAATCGCTGATGAAGGTCACGGCCTTCTTGACCTTGAACTTGGCCCAGGCCGAAAAAGACCAGTACGTCAGCCCCATGGCGCGGCGCACGAGGCTGACACGCGCGTTGATCGCCTGGGTGGCGCGGTAGGCCCAGTCTCCGAGCTTGGCCAGCCAGCGTGCATGGGTGACCACGGCATCGAACTGGTCGCCATGAATGACAAGATAACGCTTGTCGTCAGGCCCGGTGTGGATGGCGTGGTCGACAATCTCGATGCCTCCGACCCTCTGGCCGAGATAGGCGCGGGCGAATTCATCGTGGTTGCCGGGCATGAACACGACGCGGGTGCCATTCTGGGCGCGCGACAACATCGCCTGCACCAGATCGTTCTGGGCTTGCGGCCAGTACCAGTTCTTTTTCAGACGCCAGCCATCGATGATGTCGCCGACGAGATAGATCGTGTCAGCCTCGTGCCGCGACAGAAATTCGAGTAGCAGCTCCGCCTGGCAACTTTTTGCGCCGAGATGGATGTCGGAAATGAACAAGGTCCGAAAGCGCTTTTGCATACAGGCATTATCCGTTCACATACGCAGATACACCCATCAACATGGCGTATCCAGAAATTTCCGCCAGTGGCAAATCAGCCCGTTATGACGAATTATTGTGCAAACATGCCAGTTCAGCGACCAAGTTTCGGCAGGATCGGCCCCGGAGGGGTCACCGTCCGCGCCACATTCATGACATTGGCCAGCAGCGCATAGTAACCTGCCGTGACAACAAGGTCGATTGCGCCATCCTCGCCGAACCGCTGCGTGACACTCTCCCATGTTGCGTCGCTCCACCGGTCGTGGGACCACATCTCGTGCAACGCATCGTGGACCAGTGCTTCGTCCACATCGAGCGAAGCCGGGCGGCGGCCTTCCGCCAGCGCATTGATCGTATCGACGCTGACTCCGGCCTTCTGTGCAATTGGCGCATGGATGGCCCACTCCACCGGTTGGTTGAGACGACGCGCCACGACCAGAATGATGAATTCGCTGAGCTTCAGTCCGAGCCGATTGTGATAGCGGCATTGCTCGCCGAGTTTCTGAACGCGCAGCATCATCTCGGGCGAGCGCAGCAAGGGCACGAAAGGGCCAAACACAGCGGTACCGCGCGACACCATGAAGGCTTCGCTGGCAGCAATCTGGTCATCCGTAAGGGCGGCGGCAGGAATCGGTGGCAGGCGATCATCGGTCATGGCACCAAGGTGAAGCACACGAGCATGAAGTCAACCGGTAGCGTTTTCGTCTCACACGCCTTCGTGAGCACCGCACGCAGGCACTGGTCATGACGCGCTTCGCCTCTATCATCCAATCCCGAGACAGCGGGGGTGCGAGCAGATGCTGAGAAACGTTTATGGCCGATTGCTGAAGCGCCTGCTTCTCGGGGCTTGCGCCCTCATGTTCGCGGGTGCTGCCAGCGCAGCCGATCCCGGCTGCAAGCCTGATGTCGCCTCTTTGCCAGGCCACATCGTCAGGGCGTCGCTCAAGTCCGACGAGGCGCGCATCAGCTTCGTCGGCCATGCCACCTTCATGATCGAGAGCGCGCAGGGTGTCACTGCGGCGACCGACTACAACGACTATGTCCGCGCCAGCACGACGCCGGTGATCGCCACCATGAACAAGGCGCACACCACGCACTATTCACGCAATCCCGAAAGCGGGATTACCCACCTGTTGCGCGGCTGGGACCCAGGCGGCGGCAAGGCCGAGCATGACATCACCGAGCGCGACATGCGGGTCCGCAACGTGCCGACGAATATCCGCTCGTTCAGCGGTGCGACTGACTATGATGGCAATTCGATCTTCATCTTCGAGGTGGGCGAATTGTGCGTGGTCCATCTTGGCCACCTGCACCACACACTCGAGCCAGGCCACCTGCGCGCCATCGGCCGCGTCGATGTGTTGCTGGTTCCGGTCGATGGCGGATTCACGCTCGACATGGAAGGGATGTTCGAGGTGCTGAAGACACTGCAGGCCCGCGTGATGATCCCGATGCACTTTTTTGGCCAATCCACGCTCGAGCGCTTCCTGGCCAAGGCCAGTGTCGACTGGCCGGTTGAAAGGCGCGATGTGGCCACGCTTGTTGTCTCGCGCGCCACATTGCCGCGCCAGCCCACGGTGATCGTGCTTCCCGGGCGCTGATCAGTTCATCTGCAAGGCAGGCTCGGCTACCCCGGTTGCCTCGCGCTGCTGTGGCCTCACAAGGCTTAAGGCCAGTTCCGAGATGCCTTGCGCGTCAAGACCAGCCTCGCGGTACATCAACTCCTGGGTGTCATGTTCCTGGAAGATGTCCGGCAGCACCATTGTGCGCACTTTCAGGCCGCCATCAAGCAGCCCCATGTCGGCCAGAGCATGCAGCACGTGCGCGCCAAAGCCGCCAACGGAGCCTTCCTCCACAGTGATCAGAACGTCGTGGTTTTCGGCCAGTTGCCGGATCAGTGCCAGGTCAAGCGGCTTGGCGAAACGCGCATCGGCAATGGTCGGGGTGATGCCCTCGTCGCCGAGCATCGTCGCCGCTTTCAGGCATTCACCAAGCCGCGTGCCGAATGACAGCAGGGCTACGCCCGAACCTTCTCTGATGATGCGGCCCTTGCCGATCTCCAGCACCTCACCCGTTTCGGGCAATTCGATGCCCACGCCATCGCCGCGCGGATAGCGGAAGGCAATCGGCCCGTCACTATAGGCCACCGCTGTCGCGACCATGTGCACCATCTCCGCTTCGTCGGAAGGTGACATGATGACGAGATGCGGAATGCAGGCGAGATAGGCCACATCGAAGGCTCCAGCATGGGTTGGCCCGTCAGCCCCGACCAGCCCGGCCCGGTCGAGCGCAAAGCGCACGGGCAGCTTCTGGATGGCGCAATCATGCACGATCTGGTCATAGCCGCGCTGCAGGAAGCTGGAATAGACCGCGCAGAACGGCTTGAGGCCCTGTGCCGCCAGCCCCGCCGCGAACGTGACCGCATGCTGTTCGGCGATGCCGACATCGAAGCAGCGGTCGGCGAACTCCTTGGCAAACGCATCGAGCCCCGTGCCGGTCGGCATGGCAGCGGTGATGGCAACAATGGAGGGGTCCTTGCGCGCCTCCTTGGCCAGACTCTGGGCGAAAACCTTGGTGTAGGATGGCGCATTCGAGGGTGGCTTGGCTTGCTTGCCGCTGGCAACATCGAATTTGACGACGCCATGCAGTCGGTCGGCGGCGACCTCCGCAGGCTGGTAGCCATGGCCCTTGCGGGTGATGACATGCAGCAGGATCGGCCCGTCAGTCGCAGCCTTCAGATTTTGCAGGATCGGCACCAGCACATCGAGATTATGCCCGTCGACCGGCCCGACATGATAAAATCCGAGTTCTTCGAACAGTGTGCCATGGGTGATGAAACCGCGCGCATGCTCGATGGCGCGCGTTACGCTTTCTTCAACGGTCTTGCCAAACTTCGCAGTCAGCCGCTTGCCCATGTCGCGCAACGACATGTAGCTCTGGCTCGACAGCAACCTGGCGAGATAGTTCGATAGCGCACCCACCGGCGGAGAGATCGACATCTCGTTGTCGTTGAGGATGACGATCAGGCGGCTGTTCATGGCCCCCGCATTGTTCATCGCCTCATAGGCCATGCCACCAGACAGAGCGCCATCGCCAATCACCGCAACGACATTGAAATTGTCGCCCTGGATATCGCGGCCGACCGCAAATCCGAGCGCTGCCGAAATCGAGGTGGAGGCATGGGCCGCGCCGAACGGATCGTACTCGCTTTCCGAGCGCTTGGTAAAACCCGAAAGCCCGCCGCCCTGGCGCAATGTGCGGATGCGGTCGCGCCGCCCGGTCAGGATCTTGTGTGGGTAACACTGGTGGCCGACATCCCATATCAGCTTGTCGCGAGGCGTGTTGAAGACATGGTGCAGTGCGACCGTCAGTTCGACCACGCCAAGCCCGGCACCAAGGTGCCCCCCGGTTACCGAAACCGTGTCGATCGTCTCCTGCCGCACATCGTCGGCCAGTAGCTTGAGTTCGGCAATCGTCAGATTGCGGGTGTCTTCCGGCAACCTGACCTGATCAAGCATGGGTGTATAGGGCATCACGGCATTCCTTTATGCCAACATGCTAGTGTCAATGAAGCATGACGTCCATTGGGGAGTGTCACGTATGCCAGTGGCGCGCTGTCACTGTCGCAACGCCCTATGCCTTGGCAAACTTGATCCTGAGCCTGCGCAAGGCATGGCGCAGGG
>JBOFFB010000091.1:0-1540 GCA_051648385.1 Allobosea sp. | reverse complement strand
AAGGGCGAAGCGTCATTCCGAGAGCCGCGAGGGCCGCGCCGGAATGACGCGAAGTCGGAAGGCGTGACTTGTGTCAGACGGCTTCCTTCAGCTCCTTGGCTGCGCGGAAGGCGACCTTCTTGCTGGCCTTGATCTGGATCGCTTCGCCGGTGGCGGGATTGCGGCCCATCCGGGCGGCGCGCTTGCGCACCTGGAGGATGCCGAGACCGACGATTCGGATGCGCTCGCCCTTCTTGAGGTGCTTGGTGATCTTGGTGACCAGATCGCCGAGGATGGTTTCAGCGGTCTTCTTCGACAGCTCGTGCTCTTCGGCGAGCGCGGCGGCAAGGTGCTTCAGGGTAACGGTCGCTGGGGTAGCTGCTTTCTTCGCCATATTTGGCCCTCCTCGTGGGTACTGGCTTGGTGGAACTGACGATAGATAAAGGCTTAATCGATTCTACGGCACCCTGACTACCGAGTTTTGCCTGTAAACAGCCTATTTTTTGAATCGGCAGTGGAAAAAGCACTGCCCAATAAGGGGAATCGCAACAGCAGTTGCGCTGCGGCGCGCAATATATGGCTGCCCGGCGAGGCAGGCTGACAGCAGGCTGTTGTATGGAAAATGCGGCTAAGTGCTTGATTTGATGGCGCGAGAGACGGGGCTCGAACCCGCGACCTCCGGCGTGACAGGCCGGCGCTCTAACCAACTGAGCTACTCCCGCAAGACCGAAGCACGATCCGCAGAAGGTGGGACTTAAAGGGGGGCAGATATCAAGTCAAGGTGTGCCGAGACGTGTTCTTTGTCTTCAGTATTTCTGAAATAACGCGGCTTCATGTAGGAACACGGCGTACCGCCCGCTCACCCGGGATTGCAGCGCGATCCGGCATACGATCTGCGCCCAGCCAAGGAGTCATTTATGTCCGCCACCAGAACCGGGACCAACAGGAAATACAGACTGGCCGTGATTCCCGGCGACGGCATCGGCAAGGAAGTGGTGCCTGAAGGCCTGCGGGTGCTGGAGGCGGCGGCCAAGAAGTTCAATTTCGAGCTGCAGCTCGACAGCTTCGATTTTGCGTCCTGCGATTATTACCAGAAGCACGGCAAGATGATGCCGGACGACTGGAAGACCCAGATCGGCAGCCACGACGCGATCTTCTTCGGCGCGGTGGGCATGCCGGCGATTCTGCCGGACCACATCTCGCTGTGGGGATCGCTGATCCAGTTTCGCAGGGAGTTCGACCAGTACGTCAACCTGCGCCCGGTGCGCCTGATGCCCGGCGTGAAGTCGCCGCTGGCGGGTCGAGCGCCCGGCGATATCGATTTCTTTGTCGTGCGTGAGAACACCGAAGGCGAATACTCGTCCATCGGCGGCCGCATGTTTCCAGGCACCGACCGCGAGGTGGTGATTCAGGAAACCGTCATGTCGCGCACCGGCGTCGACCGGATTCTGAAGTTTGCGTTTGATCTGGCCCAGAGCCGCCCCAAGAAACACCTGACGTCCGCGACCAAGTCGAACGGCATCTCGATCACGATGCCTTACTGGGACGAGCGGGTGGAGGA
>JBOFFB010000090.1:0-1718 GCA_051648385.1 Allobosea sp. | reverse complement strand
CCGTGTCGGCTCCATGGAAGAACTGCAAAACCTCGCGACCTTCCTGATTTCCGGCGGCTGCGACTGGATCAACGGCGAGACCATCGCCATGGACGGCGCACAGGCGCTGGCGATGGGCGGCAATTTCTACCAATTGCGCGACTGGAAGGATTCCGACTGGAGCGCAGCACGCGACGCCATCATGGCGCAGAACGAAAAGGACAAGGCGAAGCGCGTGTAGCCTTGCCTCGTTCACAAACAAAAAATCAAAACAGGGAGACACTGAATGCGCTTGAAGAAACCACTATGCGCCGCCGTTGCCGCAGGATTTCTGGTTGCCGCGACCGGAAGCGCCATGGCCCAGAAAAAATACGACACCGGCGCGACCGATACCGAAATCAAGATCGGCAACATCATTCCATACAGCGGCCCCGCCTCGGCCTATGGCGTCGTCGGCAAGGCGATGGAAGGTTACTTCAAGAAGGTCAATGACGAAGGCGGCATCAACGGCCGCAAGATCAACTTCATCTCGTATGACGACGCCTACAGCCCGCCGAAGGCGGTCGAACAGACCCGCAAGCTGGTCGAAAGCGACGAGGTGCTGCTGTTGTTCGGCGCGCTCGGCACGCCGTCGAACTCTGCTATCCAGAAATACATGAATGCAAAGAAGACACCGCAACTGTTCCTCGCGACCGGCGCGACCAAGTGGAACGATCCGAAGGCGTTTCCGTGGACCATGGGCTGGCTGCCGAGCTACCAGAGCGAAGGCCGCATCTATGCGAAGTATCTGCTGAAGGAGAAGCCCGACGCCAAGATCGCCGTACTTTATCAGAATGACGACTTCGGCAAGGATTACCTGAAGGGCATTCAGGACGGTCTCGGCGCCAAGAAGTCCATGATCGTTATCGAGGAGAGCTATGAGCTTTCCGAGCCGACCATCGACTCGCATATCGTCAAGATGAAATCCCTGAATCCCGATGTCCTCGTGATCTTCACAACGCCCAAGTTCGGCGCCCAGACCATCAAGAAGGTCGGAGAACTCGGCTGGAAGCCCACGATGATCATCGCCAACGTCAGCGCATCGACGGCGACCGTCATGAAGCCTGCGGGTTTCGATAACTCACAGGGAGTTATCTCCGCCGCCTACGCAAAGGATGCGTCCGATCCGCAGTGGAACAACGATCCCGGCATGAAGGAATTCAAAGCATTTCACGCCAAGTATGTCCCCGAAACCAATGTCGCGGACAGCTCCCTCCTCACCGGCTACAACATGGCCCAGACCATGGCCGCACTGCTCAAGCAATGCGGCGACGACCTGACCCGCGCCAACGTCATGAAGCAGGCTGCCAACATCAAAGATCTTCAGCAGGGCGGCCTGCTGCCCGGCATCAAGATCAACACCAGCCCCACGGACTTCTCGCCCATCGAACAGTTGCAGCTGATGCGATTCAAGGGCGAACGCTGGGAGTTGTTCGGCAGCGTCGTTGACGGCGAAGCCGGCGGTGAACGCTGAGCCACCATGCACGGTGCGCTGACTTGAGTTGAGCGAGGCAAATATCTCTCAATTTCGCCTCGCCATTACGATGCCTCCCGTTATATTGGCCGCCCAAGAAGCCAAATAAACGGGAGGCTATTTCGTGGCATCAAGTGAACTCGTGCGGGCAACGGCCTGCGACATTGTCGACCGCCTGCGCCGCAGCGACATCACACCGCACGATCTGCTGGATGCCCTGGAAGCC
>JBOFFB010000089.1:0-10627 GCA_051648385.1 Allobosea sp. | reverse complement strand
TGGTTCCGGCAGCTGCAGTCGGCACTCCTCATTGTGGCAGTGATCGTTCCGCTGCTGGCGTTGGCTGGTTTTGTCTCCGCCGGGCGCGAGGCAGCAGCCCTCACGCTTGTCTCGGAGGCATGGACGCCCCGGCAATCCGACATATACGCCGCTGCCACACGTGGTGGACAGCTGATTGTCTGGGCACTCTTGGCGCTTGTCGCCGGTGGTGTCGCGCTGCGCTTTGCCTGGCAGCGTTTCCGGCCCGGCGTGGCGATCAACTATATCGGGCATGGCGATTTCAACAATCCGACTGGGCTGAGCGTGCTCGAAATGAGCCGCAGGAATGGTATTCCCCACCCCTCGATGTGCGGCGGACGCGGGCGCTGCGCCAGTTGCCGCGTGCTGGTACTTGGCGGGCTTGGCAACCTGCCGGCACCGAACGGGCTGGAGCAGCGCATGCTGGAGCGCATCCGCGCACCGCAACAGGTCCGGCTCGGATGCCAGATCAGGCCGACAAGCGACCTGAAGCTGCGCATCCTGCTGCCGACGGAAACCAAAGTGTTCGGCCGCGAGGTCAGTGTTTCGGCGCTCGAATGGGGCCAACAGGAAGAATTGACCATCCTTTTCGCTGACATTCGCGGTTTTTCGACGCTGGCCCGCAACCAGTTGCCTTCCGATCTCGTGGTTGTGCTGAACCATGTCATCGACGAGATGTGTCAGGCGACGCTGGCGCATGGGGGCCGCGTCAGTATGGTCGAGACAGACGGAATCATGGCGGTGTTCGGGCTCGGTAAAAGCAGCCGCGTTGGTGCGCGCGGCGCAGTTGAGGCCGCCGCCGCGATGCTGAAGGCGACCACCCGTACCAATCGCGAACTCGGCGTCGCGGTGCCCCAGCCCATTCGCATCGGCGTTGGCGTCCATACCGGCAGCGTGGTCGTGACGCGGATCGGCGATGACGAGCGTGGCTATCAGTTGACCGTGATCGGCGAAGCGGTGGTTGCCGCCCACCGGCTCGAGGACGCGACCAAGGAGTTCGCCGCCGACTGCCTGATCTCGGCACACACGCTCGAGGTTGCCGGCCTGAAGGCGTATGACCAGCCAACTCATCCTGTCCACTACAAGAACGGCGAAGCACCGGTCCAGGCGGTCGTCTTCGCTGATCGTCACGAGCTCAAGAAGACTGTCCGCGGCAAGGCAGAAGTTGTTCCTGCAGATCGCGCCTGACCATGTGCGGACTTGCCGTTATCATCCACCGCAACCCGCAGCCGGGCGATGCCCGGCTACTTGAGGCCAAACTGAAGAAGGCCCTGGCGCTGATGGCGCATCGCGGTCCGGATGCGAGCGGCGTGGCCGTGCAGCCGGTGCAGTGCCGGAATGGTGGCGAGCTTGCCGTCATCGGCCTTGCCCATGCCCGCCTTGCCATCCTCGATCTCGACCCGCGCTCTGACCAACCCTTCGCCTGCGACGGACATCTTCTGGCCTACAACGGGGAAATCTACAATTTCCGCACGCTTACCCAGATGATGGAGCGCAAGACCGAGGGTGACACCGAAGCGCTGCTCTGGCTGCTCAGGCGGCACGGCACCGCAGCGCTCGCCGAGGCAAACGGCATGTGGGCCTTCTGCTGGCTTGATCCGGACCGGCGCGTCCTCACCGCGGCGCGGGACCGCTATGGCAAGAAACCGCTGTTCTACTGCATCGACAGCAACAGGATGGCCTTTGCGTCCGAGCCTGCCGCGCTCATGGCGCTGTGGGGCGCTCGGCCCGTGGCAGAGGCAGACAGCCTCGACAGCTTTGTGTCAGAGGGCTGGCTTTTGCCTGCCGCTGATGGTTCGACCTTCCTCAAGGGCGTGCGGGAGGTGCGGCCAGGCCACGCAATCGAACTCGACCTCGACAGCTGGACAGTGAGCGAGGAAAACGTGACCCCGCTCCGCATCGACGTCGGCACCCGTGCCGCCGATCATCCGCTTGCCGATCATGCGCTTGCCGATCTGCCGCTTGCCGATCTGCTGGCTGACGCGGTCAAGGCACGGCTCCTGTCTGACCGAAAAGTCGCGCTGCTTCTGTCCGGCGGTGTCGACAGCTCATTGATCCTCTCGATCCTTTCGGCCAAGGGGTGGCTTGATGAGGTGGTTTGCGTTGTCGGGGAGGCCGGGAAAAGCGAGGACGCGCGCTATGCCCGCGCTTGCCTCGATCAACTCGGTGTCACAGGGCTTGAACTTGCGATCGACTATGGCGGGGCCAGCGTCGAGCACTTTCTCGATGTCTGCGCGCATCAGGCCAAGCCTTTCCCGTTGATCGGCAACGTGCTTGGCATGGCTGGCCTGTATCGGGCGGCTGCCGCCGAAGGTGTGCGTGTCGCGCTCGATGGCACGGGCGCGGACGAGATTTTTGGCGGCTACTGGCAACGGCAGGCGGGCTTTGCCATGCGTGACGCGGCGCGGGCGGGCGATACCGCCTGGCTTGCGAGGGTACGTGAGGGCGGCATGCTGCCGGCCGAACTGCGAGGGCTTGATAACGAGACATTGTGCAAAGCTGCCTTGCCGACACCAGCGCGCGACCTGCTGGGGCCGGATGATCTCGCCCTTGTGCTTCCCGAAAGGCGCGACGGGGTCAGACAAGCTCACTCGAGCGATCCGCTGACGGGGTTTGAAGGCTCCTTCCCCGAGGCACTGGCGCTGGATGCGACAGGCGGGCGGATGCAGGAATGGCTCTGGCAGAATGATCGCAACGCAATGGCGGCTGGCGTCGAGAACCGCAGCCCCTTCCTCGATTGGCGGCTTGCCCAGCATCTGAGGGGATCGGGGGCGTCAAAGTTCGATGGTGCCTTCAACAAGATCGCGCTCAGGGCGCTGTTCGCCAGCTTCACACCTTTGCCGACAGCGGTGCGGCAGGAAAAGCAAGGATTTCGTTGGGTCTATGGCCGGTTCCTGCGGCAGAATGCACCGGAGCTGATGTCGCTGCTGGCGGGCTCGCGTCTCGTTTCGCACTACGCCGCACCGGACGACGTTGCGCGCCTGATGGCCGATCCCGAGAAGACGGGTCACTCCAAGCTGCTGCAGCGCCTGATCGTGCTTGCGGGCCTTGAGGCGCGGGGTCAACTGGCGGCGGAATGAGAGGTCCAATCCCCCCGCTATGCGTCAGGTCCGCCCGATGAGCATGAAGCGCGTGTAGCGCCGGCTCGGCAGGCTACCTTTGAACACGAGGTCGGAAAGCCCCGACTTCTCCGCGAATTCCTCCGCTGAGGCGACGCAGGAAATATGCTCGGGCACGGCGACGTAGTCGTTCGATTGCAGCACGACCAGTTGCGAGCGAGGAAGCGTGCGTAGCCATAGCCCGACATCCGGGATGTGCTCGCAGCTCGTGTTGATGACCACCGTGTCGGCACCCGTTCCAATCGTGTCAGGCCCTGTTGCATGCATGTCGCCCGTCACGGCTTCGAAACGTCCTGCGGCGACGAAACGGCGGTTGAGGAGCGTAGCCACCGGCGCGCACGATGGATCAATGTCGATGCTGGTGACGCGTCCAACGGAATAGCGCGGGTCGTTGAGGAGCATGCCAGACAGCACGCCATGCCAGCCACCAACGATAGTCACCCTGTCAAATAGACCGCCTGCATGGGCATGCAGCATGTCCATCAACCACATCTTGCTGGCAACCTGCTTGGGATTGAGAGCAATTGTCAGTCCGGCAGGCGCGAGATCGCCCATGACCTTTGCCACATCGCCCAGAAAATCGATGCGGGTCAGCCGAGACAGCCCCATCAAAAGGTCGTACACCTCGCCCGGTTCCAAGGAACTCTGCTTGTCCATGATGTGCTAGGTCGCATATTGAGAGTGGCCATGACAAGCTAGCTTTCCCCCATGAAGCCAACTAACTCCCTCCAGCTTGTCGACGGAACATTCAACGTGCACAATGGAAAAAATGGGGTGCCGAGTATGACTGCCACCGATTTGCACGGCTCGGCCGCATGGCCCCCGGCGGCACAGGATCAAGGCACGCCGCTCAGCGCCCCCCACATCAAGCAGCAGCGTTTCTCGGAAGTGCGCATCCTGATGTACAGCCACGATACCTTCGGGCTGGGCCATCTGAGGCGTTGCCGTGCGATCGCACATGCGCTGGTCGGTCGCTTCAAGGGTATCCACGTTCTCATCATTTCGGGGTCCCAGATCGCAGGCGCATTCGATTTCAAGGCGCGCGTCGATTTTGTGAAGATCCCCAGCGTGATCAAGCTCTACAATGGCGAATATACCTCGATCGGCCGCCATATCGACATCCAGGAGACACTGGAGTGGCGCAAGGAAATCATCCGCTCGACAGCTGCTTCCTTTGATCCGGACATGTTCATCGTCGACAAGGAACCCCTCGGTCTGAAAGGCGAATTGCTGCCCACCCTTGAGATGCTGAAAGCCCGGAATTGCTGGCTAGTGGCAGGGCTTCGCGACGTCATGGACGAGGCAGAGGCGCTGAGCCAGGAGTGGGCCCGACGCGACACGCTGAGTTTGATGGACCGCTTTTACGACGATGTTTTCATCTACGGTCCCGAACAGTTCTGGAACCCGCTGGCTGATATCGAACTGCCGCAGGGCTTCGAGCAGCGGCTCATCTACACCGGCTTCTTGCGCCGCGAGCAACCGGTAGCGAACTTGTCCTCGATCGAGAGCCTGCCGCAGGACTTCGTGCTGGTGACCGCAGGCGGCGGTGGCGACGGCGCACCCCTGATGCGCGCCTCGCTGGCGGGCCATGAAGCTGATTCCGCACAGACGCCGTTGCTGCTTGTACTCGGACCCTTCATGCGGACCGATGACCGCGAGGAAATACGCCGGATCGCCGCAAGGCTGCCCAAGGTCCAGGTCATCGATTTTCATCCCCAGACGGAGTTGCTGCTGCAGCGGGCCTCCGCTGTGGTCAGCATGGCTGGCTACAATACGTTTTGCGAGGTGTTGTCGCTCGACAAGTCGGCCCTTCTGGTGCCGCGAACACAGCCTCGCAAGGAACAGTTGATCCGGGCGCGGCGTGCAGCTGAGCTTGGGCTTGTCGACACGCTGATGCCCGAGGAAGCTGCTCTGCCGGACGTCATGGCGCGGCATCTGCGGAATCTGCCAAGTCGGCCCCGGCCGATGGCGGCAGGCGCCGACAAGATGCTCGGCGGGCTGGAGCAGATCTGCGACGTGGTGCGCACCCGTTTCGAGACCATGCACCGGCGTGAAGTTTTCTTGCCCCCGGCAGCCGAATAGGGCCAGGGAGCAAGACCATGACCGGGCTCGTTGTTTTCGTCCTCAAGGGCTATCCGCGCCTGTCCGAAACCTTCATCGCGCAGGAAATCAAGGCGCTGGAGGACGGCGGCATGCCGCTCCAGATATGGGCGCTGCGCCAACCTACGGACAAACGCACACACCCGATCCACAACGAGATCAAAGCCGCCGTCGGCTATTTGCCCGAGTACCTGCACGATGATCCGTCCCGGGTTATTGCCGGTCTCTTCAAGTCGCTGTTGAGGCCGGGTTTTGGGCGCGCACTGCTCGCATTCATCAAGGATCTGCCGCGCGACATCAGCCGAAACCGGATACGGCGCTTCGGGCAGGCCTGCGTGCTGGCCAGCGAAATGCCGCGCGAGACTGCGCGCATCCATGCCCATTTCATCCACACCCCAGCCAGTGTGGCCCGCTATGCCAGCCTGATCGCGGGCCTGCCCTGGTCGATCTCGGCCCATGCCAAGGATATCTGGACCTCTCCAGGCTGGGAACTGGCGGACAAGCTCGCCGCCGCCGACTGGACGGTAACCTGCACCAAGGCCGGGCTTGAACAGCTCAACAGCCTTGCCCCGCCACACAAGCCAGCTTTCCTGGTTTATCACGGCCTCGACCTCAGCCGGTTCGCTGCCCTGCCAATGCCGCTCGCCGAGCGCGACGGACGCGATGCCGCCAAGCCAGCGCGGCTGCTGACGGTTGCGCGTGCGGTCGAGAAAAAAGGCCTCGATACCCTTCTCGATGCGCTTGCCCTCCTGCCGAAAGAGATGTCCTGGCAATGGACCCATGTCGGCGGCGGTGAGGGCGTGTCAGCGCTACGCGCACAGGCTGCGCGCCTTGGTATTGCGCAACGCTGCGATTTCCGCGGAGCGCTCGACCAGATCGACGTTCTCGGACTTTATCGAAATTCCGACTTGTTTGTGCTGCCCTGCCGCATTGCCAGCGACGGCGACCGCGACGGCCTGCCAAATGTGCTGGTGGAGGCCGCCAGCCAGGCCCTCGCGGCGCTTTCGACGCCGATTTCCGGGGTCGTGGAGTTGATTGATGACGGGGTCAACGGCGCCCTCTGCCCACCCGATGATCCCACCGCACTGGCAACCCGCATGGCCGGTTTGATTGGTGACCCGCATCAGCGCTACCGGCTCGGGCAGGCGGCGATGAAGAAAGTGCGGAGCCGCTTTGATCACAACGTCACCATCGGCGCATTGCGCACCCTGTTCGCCAGCGGGCGCGAGGGGCTTTTGCACGAGACCAGTATCACGGCGAAGAAAGCGGATGCCGCTTGAGTGCGGCTGAAGCCCCGCGCGCGCTCATCTATGTGCAGCATCTGCTGGGTGTGGGCCATCTGGCCCGGATTTCACGCATCGCCGCCGCACTGCGCGACCGGGGCGTGGTAGTCACTTTGGTCAGGGGCGGCACGCCGGTGGCGGGTTTCGACGTCCAAGGCATCGAGACTATCCAGCTCGATCCAATACGGGCCTTGCCCGGCTCGCTCGACACTCTCGTGGGTGAAGATGGCCTCGTGTTCGGGCCTGACCGGCAAGTTGCGCGGCGGGAGGCGCTGCTGGATGTCATGCGCACCCGTCGGCCCGATATCCTGCTGATCGAGGCCTTTCCCTTTGGCAGACGCGCGATGCGCTTCGAACTCATGCCGCTGCTCGAAGAGGCCCGCCGTTGCAGCGTCAGGATCATTGCCTGTTCGATCCGCGACATCCTGCAGCGCAATGCCAAGCCTGGCCGGGCGGAGGAAATCGCCGACATCATCGAGCGCCATTTCGATCTTGTGCTGTGCCATGGCGACGAGCAGAAAACTCCGCTGTCTGCAAGTTTCGCCTTGGCGGACCGCATCGCCGCGCGCACGGTTTACACGGGTCTGGTTGGTCCCGAACCGGTCAAGAAGCCGATTGCCGAACACGCAGTCATCGTCTCGGCGGGCGGGGGGGCAGTGGGCGCAACGCTCTTGCGCGCCGCCATAGAGGCAAGGCCCTTGACCGCGCTGGCGTCCCAGCCCTGGCTTGTGATCACCGGCCCCAACATGGAACCGGCGTTGCACGCCGCGCTGACCCGCAGTGCTTCACCGGGTATCGAGGTCCGTGCCTTTGTTGGCGACCTTCCGGCGCGGCTTGCCGGGGCGAGGCTCTCGATCTCGCAGGCAGGCTACAACACTGTCGCGGAGATCGCCGTTGCCGGCTGCCCGTCCGTGCTGGTGCCGTTCGAGCACGGTGGCGAGACGGAACAGGTGACGAGGGCCTTGAGTTGCGAAGCGCGGGGCGTGGGCATTTACCTGCGCGAGGCCGATCTGAACCGACATGCGCTCGCTGAAGCTGCCGCACGCGCACTATCGCTACCCCGCCGCCCGACCAATTCAGCCTTTGAAGGCGCGGCCCGGACCGCGGAACTGCTTCTTGCTGCTGCAATCTAGCGTGCGGCGGCAACAATCGTAGTTCCACGCTCTTGCCATGTCTCGTGCGAGGATGGCACAGACAATCTTCTTTTGCTTGGGCAGAAAGCTGAGACCCTTGGCATGGTCCATAATCTTCTCGAGATCGACGGCTTGCGGATTGGCTTCGGGCAGTTCGGCCACCTCAACGAGGTCGTCAAGGGTGTCTCTTTCCGCATCGCGCCTGGCAAGACGGTGGCGCTCGTGGGCGAGTCTGGCTCCGGCAAGTCCGTGATCAGCCAGGCCATCATGGGGCTCTTGCCGCGCAATGGCGAAGTCATTGCCGGCAGGATCGGTTTCTGCGATCCACGCAGCCCTGCGACCATGGTCGATATCGCCAAGATGCCGCGGGACGGAGAAGCAATTCGCTCTCTGCGTGGCGGACGCATTGGCATGATCTTTCAGGAACCGATGTCGTCGCTGTCACCAGTGCACCGGATCGGCGACCAGATTGTCGAAGCTCTGCTGCTGCATACAGACACCGCCCCCAAAGACGGTCGCGCCAAGGTGGCGGAAATGCTCGGCCTGGTCGGCTTCAAGAACCCCGACAAGGATTATGATAAATACCCGTTCGAGCTTTCCGGTGGCCTGCGACAGCGGGCGATGCTGGCGATGGCTCTTGTCTGTCGGCCAGCTCTGCTGATCGCCGATGAGCCGACCACGGCGCTCGACGTCACCATCCAGGCGCAGGTGCTCAAACTGATGAAGGAGTTGCAGCGCGACCTTGGCATGGCGATCCTGCTCATCACACATGATCTGGGTGTTGTCGCCAACATGGCCGATGAGGTTGTGGTCATCTACCACGGGCAAGTCATGGAGGCCGGCAGCGCCGAGGATATCTTCCGCCGCCCGGGGCATCCTTACCTCAAAGCCCTGATGAAAGCCCTTCCGCATTTCGACATGCGTGATGGGGAAAGGCTTGTGCCGATCCGCGCAGCCCGCAGTCCGGCGCAGGCCCCGAACCAGGCAGCGGGCACAGCAAAGGGCACCAAACCTTTGCTGACGGTTCGCAACCTGACAAAGCGCTATGGTTCGCGTTCCGGCAGCTTGTTCGGTTCCGAAGGTGGCGGTGTACTGGCAGTCGATGACGTTTCGTTCGACATCATGAAGGGAGAATGCCTCGGCCTTGTCGGCGAGAGCGGTTGCGGCAAGACGACCGTGAGCAAACTCCTGATGCGCGCCGTGACAGCCAGCGCCGGCCATGCCGTGTTCGACGACGGCTCGGGTGAGGTCGATCTGCTCGCGCTGAAGGGGGAGGCTCTCCGGCATTTCCGGCCGCGCATGCAGATGATCTTCCAGGACCCGGTGTCCTCCCTTTCACCGCGCATGACCGTCCTCGACATCTTGCGCGAGCCTCTCGACATCCACGGCATCGGCACGAATGCCGAACGCAACGCCATGGTGACGGCGGCGATGGAAGCAGTGGGGCTCGATCCGCGCTTCATGAGCCGCTACCCGCACAGCTTCTCGGGTGGCCAGCGCCAACGCATCGGCATCGCCCGAGCACTGGCGCTGAAGCCATCACTTCTGGTTTGCGACGAGCCCGTCTCGGCGCTCGATGTATCCGTGCAGGCGCAAGTGCTCAACCTGCTCAAGGACCTGCAGGCCGAGATGGGCCTCACCTATCTGTTCGTGTCGCATAACCTTGCGGTGGTGAATTACATGGCTGACCGCATCGCTGTGATGGCCAATGGACGGATCGTCGAGATCGCGCCACGCCATGCGCTGTTTGCCCGCCCGGTCCACGCCTACACGCGCGCGCTGCTGAAGGCGGTGCCCTATGCCGATCTCGACCGGCCACTCGATTTCGAGATGCCGTCCCTGAGGGGCGCGTCCGACATGAGCCTGTGGCCGCCCGCCTTCCGGCCGGGTGTTGGCACCGGTGGCGGACTGGCAACGCTGGATCTTGGTGCAGGGCACCATGTGCTCGCCAATCCTGCCGCAGATCTGAAGGAAATGGTCGCATGAAGGGGTCGGGGAAAGGGTCCGGGAAGGGTTCAGTATGCATCGCGCTTGGCATTTGCCTGCACATGGTGCTCGGCGGCCTGCCGGTACACGCCCAGGTCGAACCCCCCATCCTGGCTGAGGCGGTGCGCGGTGGGGCTCTGCCGGTCATGGCCCAGCGGCTGCCAAAGACGCCTCGACTGATAGACTTGGCGGCCATGAAGCGTGAGCCAGGCGTTCCCGGCGGCGAAATCAGGCTGCTGATGGCCGATCAGCGCGACCTGCGGATGATGACAATCTATAGTTATGCGCGCCTTGTCGTGTTCGATGCCGAGCAGCGCATCGTACCGGATATTCTCGAACGCGTGGACGTGGAGGGCGAGCGGCGCTTCACCCTCGTGTTGCGCGAAGGCCACCGCTGGTCTGACGGAGCAGCCTTCAGCGCCGACGACTTTCGCTACTGGTGGGAGGAGGTCGCGAACAACAAGCGCCTGAGCCCTGGCGGCCCGCCGTTGGTGATGATGCCCGATGGCAAGCGTCCGGAGTTCGAGGTGCTGGATGCCCGCACCGTGCGTTACACGTGGCCGGTGCCCAATCCGTCTTTCCTTCCGGCGCTGGCCGGTGCGCAGCCGCTCTACCTCCAGATGCCAGCCCATTACATGCGCCAGTTCCATGAACGGCACGCCGATGCCAATGTGCTCGCAACGCGGGTGCGAACCGCCCGCGTCAGGGATTGGGGCGCGCTGCACGAGCAGAGGTCGCGCCAGTATCGCCCCGAAAATCCCGAACTGCCGACGCTCGACCCGTGGCGCAACCGAACCGCACCCCCGGCGCAGCGTTTCATATTCGAGCGCAACCCGTTCTTCCACCGTGTCGACGAACGCGGCCAGCAACTGCCTTATCTCGACCGGATCGTCATCAACACCGCCACCGCGCAGCTGATCCCGGCCAAGACCGGTGCCGGTGACAGCGACCTGCAGGCCCGCTATCTGCGCTTCGAGAATTACACCTT
>JBOFFB010000088.1:0-1565 GCA_051648385.1 Allobosea sp. | reverse complement strand
GGTCGTTCAATTACCAGCTAGCGGGCGCGGCACCCGACGTTGCCGCCACCATGATCCCTGGTGCCGAGGCGGCCAAGCTTTACCTGACCGCCTTCGTGGTGGGGTAATCCCCCCCGAAAGTAAGGGGCTGTATAAGTAGAATTTTCTCGGCAAGATGAACGAGGAGATTCTGAATGAAGACAAGCAGATACACTGAGGCTCAGATCATCGCGATCCTGCGGCAGGCCGAAGGTGGTGTGCCGGTGGCCGAGCTGTGCCGTGAGCATGGCATGAGCAATGCGTCGTTCTACAAGTGGCGGTCGAAGTATGGTGGGATGGATGCGTCCCTGATCAGCCAGATGAAGGCGATCGAGGACGAGAACCGTCGACTGAAGCGGATGTATGCCGACCTGAGCATGCAGGCGGATTTGCTGAAGGAAGCCCTTGGAAAAAAGTGACGGGGCCATCTCAACGCCGCGAGATGGCCGGGAATGCGGTGGCGCGACAAAAGGTCAGCATTGCCCTGGCCTGTCGGGCCTTTGGGGTCAGCGAGACCTGTTATCGCTATGGCCCGAAGTTGCGCGCCGAGAACGAAGAGATCGCCGATCTGCTGGTGGGGCTGACGGACGCCCGCAAGACCTGGGGTTTTGGCCTGTGTTTCCTGCATTTGCGCAACGTGAAGGGTCATCCGTGGAACCACAAACGCGTCTATCGGATCTACTGCGAGCTGCAACTGAACCTGCGCATCAAGCCGCGCAAGCGGCTGAAACGGGACAAACCCGACGTGCTGGCCGTGCCGGAGGCGCCCAACATGACCTGGTCGATGGACTTCATGGCCGACCGGCTCGGCGATGGCCGGGCGCTCCGGCTGCTGAACGTGCTGGACGACTTCAATCGCGAAGGGCTGGGGATCGAGGTCGACTTTTCCTTGCCCGCAGAACGGGTCATCCGCAGCCTGGACAGGATCATAGAATGGCGCGGCAAACCCGGCATCATAAGGGTGGACAACGGCCCGGAATACATCAGTGGCAAGCTGCTGATATGGGCCGAGAAACACGGCATCATCATCCAGCACATCCAACCCGGCCAGCCGCAGCAAAACGCCTACATCGAGCGTTACAACCGCACCGTCCGGCATGAATGGCTCGATCAATACATCATCGAAACCATCGAGGAGGCCCAGGATCACGCCACGCAATGGCTATGGACTTACAACAACGACCGCCCGAACATGGGCATCGGCGGCATCACACCCGCACAGAAACTGAAAATGGCCGCGTGAATTCTACGGATGCACCCCGCTAAGAATGGGGGGATTACCGTTCCACGGGCGGCGTCGGCAATCGGCGTCATGATGGTCTGGGCTTGCGCCGACAAAGGCAGCGCCAGCGCAAGGGTCAGCGCAGTAAACACGCGTGTCATGGGGTCCTCCAGCCGTTGAATCTTGTGCTGCTGAAGTGGGAAGCCGACGCTGCCGCGCAAGTCGGCTGACGAGAATGTCAGGATCGCCACGACTCTTGGTTGGCCTTGCGGCCAACGCACCTGAAATTATGTCATCTTGTTGCGATCAGCGGGTGCCCTATGCC
>JBOFFB010000087.1:0-5734 GCA_051648385.1 Allobosea sp. | reverse complement strand
GTCTTCCAGCCGCGTGCGAATGATCGACAGGATCGGCGTGATGCCCGAACCTGCCGCAAAGAACACCGCATGCCCGCCACGCCGCTCGTTTGACATGGTCCCGAAGCGGCCCATGGGCGTCATCACATCGAGGCTCGCGCCCGGTTGCAGGATGCGGTTGGCAAAGGTCGAAAACGCGCCACCTGGAACCTCCTTCACCGCCACGCGGAGTTCATCGTCATGCACGCCGGCGCACAGCGAATAGGACCGCCGCACCTCCTCGCCATCGAGTGTGGTGCGCAATGTCAGATACTGGCCCCCCTCGAAGCGGTAGGCCTCACGCAGCACGTCCGGCACCTCGAAGGCGATCGAGACCGCCTCGGATGTCTCGCGCCTGATCTCGCTGACGGTGAGTTGGTGAAAGCGCGGACTGGACATAGGTGGCCTCAGATGCACTTGAAATAATCGAATGGCTCGGCGCAGGCCTTGCAGCGCCACAAGGCCTTGCAGGCCGTCGAGCCGAACTCGGAAATGCGCGTGGTGTTGGCCGAGCCGCAATGCGGGCACGGCACCTCGTCGATGCCGAACAGCGCGCCCCGCCTGCCAGCAAGTTCCGAGGCCTGCCCGACTGGCGGCGCGATGCCGTAGTCGCGGAGCTTCGCCTTGCCCGCTTCGCTCATCCAATCGGTGGTCCAGGCGGGCGAGAGCGAGAGCGTCACCTTGCGCTTGTCAAAACCCGCTTGCTCCAAAGCGAGGTCGACATGGACAGTGATCATGTCCATCGCCGGGCAGCCGGAATAGGTCGGCGTGATGATGACCTCAACACTATCGCCAGCCATGCGCACCTCGCGCAGCACGCCAAGGTCGGCAATGGTCAGCACCGGCACTTCAGGGTCGCAGACGCTTGCAGCAGCGGCATAGGCTGCGGCAAGGCGCGGGTCCGTGCCGGTGATGGCCGGGTGCAGGGCAACGACATCGACGCTCACCACGTCGCTCCCGGATAGGTCCGCTGCATGAACTGAAGGTCGCTGAGCAGGTGGCCAAGATGCTCAGAGTGCTCGCCGCGCCGCCCGCCGGTCTGCATCCAGCCATCCTGCGGCCGTGTCAGAAGTGCTTCCTTGAAGACGCGGTCGACGCTGGCGAGCCAGACATCACGGAGCGGGCCGGGATCGACCGCGACGCCAGCCTCGATCAGCGCCTGCTCTGTATCGTCCACCTCGAACATCTCGCCGGTGAAGGGCCACAGGTCCGCCAGCGCTTCGCTCAGCCGCGCCGCGCTGTCGGGCGTGCCATCGCCAAGCCGGATCACCCATTCGGCCGCATGGCGAAGGTGATAGGCCATTTCCTTCACGGATTTTGCCGCCACCGCCGCCAGCGTCGCATCCTTCGAGGCGGTGAGCTGTTCGAGGTAGGGGTGCATGTAAGCGGCGTAGAGAAATTGCCGCAGGATCGTGAAGGCGAAGTCGCCGCGCGGGCGCTCTACCATCAGGATGTTGAGCCAATCCGGCGCATCACGAAAATAGGCAATGTCGTCTTCGGTCCGGCCACTGCCTTCGATCTCGGCGGCATAGGTGTACAGATTGCGCGACTGCCCGATCAGGTCGAGCGCCATGTTGGCTAACGCCAGATCCTCTTCCAGCATCGGCCCGCGCCCGCACCATTCGCTCAGGCGATGCCCGAGGATCAACGCGTTGTCCGCCAGCCTCAGCGTATAGGTGTGCAGCGGTGATGCCATCACATGTGGCCCACTTCGTCCGGCACCTCATAGAAGGTCGGGTGGCGGTAGATCTTGGAGGCGGTCGGCTCGAACATGACATCCTTGTCGGAAGGGTCAGACGCGGTGATGGCGTTCGATGGCACCACCCAGATCGAGAGGCCTTCGCCGCGCCGGGTGTAGACATCACGCGCGTTCTGCAAGGCCATTTCGGCATCTGGCGCATGCAGCGAGCCGCAATGGCGATGCGACATGCCGCTGCGGGCCCGGATGAAAACTTCCCATAGGGGCATCTTCTGTTCGGTCTTGTCGTTGCCTTGCATGATCTTCACTCCGCCGCGATTTTCGCAGCCTCACGCCGCGCCGCGCGCTTTGTCGCATAAGCCAGCGCAGCTTCACGCACCCACGCACCATCTTCGTGCGCGGTGACGCGGGCTTTCAGCCGCTCGCGGTTGCACGGGCCTTCGCCCTTCACCACGCGGGTGAATTCGGCCCAGTCAATTGGCCCGTGCTGCCAGTGGCCGGTCGCCTCGTCGAATGTCATGTCCGGATCGGGGAAGGTGAGGCCCAGATGGTGGCCCTGCGGCACCGTGGCGTCGATGAACTTCTGGCGCAGATCGTCATTCGAGAAGCGCTTGATCTTCCACGCCATGTTCTGGTCCGAGTGCTGGCTGTCCTTGTCGGACGGGCCGAACATCATCAGCGCCGGCCACCACCAGCGGTTCAGCGCGTCCTGCGCCATCTTCTTCTGTGCCGGAATGCCACGCGCCAGCGTCATGACGATTTCATAGCCCTGGCGCTGATGGAAACTCTCTTCCTTGCAGATGCGGATCATGGCGCGCGCATAGGGGCCATAGGAGCAGCGACAGAGCGGGATCTGGTTCATGATCGCCGCGCCATCGACCAGCCAGCCGACCATGCCGATATCGGCCCATGACGGGGTTGGATAGTTGAAGATCGAGGAGTATTTCGCTTTGCCGGAATGGAGTTGATCGACCAGTTCTTCGCGGCTGATGCCAAGCGTCTCGGCGGCTGAATAGAGATAGAGCCCGTGGCCACCTTCATCCTGCACCTTGGCAAGCAGCGACGCCTTGCGCTTCAGTGACGGCGCGCGGGTGATCCAGTTGCCTTCGGGCAGCATGCCGACGATCTCCGAATGCGCATGTTGCGAGATCTGGCGCACCAGCGTCTTGCGGTAGCCATCCGGCATCCAGTCGTTCGGCTCGATCTTGTCCTCGGCGTCGACGCGGGCCTGGAAGCGCGCGCGCTTCTCCGGGTCATCCACCGCCGCAGCTTCCGTTACATTCAGCGCCTGAGCATACATGAACGGGTTCTCCCTGATCGCAAGGTTTGCAATATGTAACAAAAATATCTAAAGTCAATATTTCCGTTACAAATTGACTTTCGCCAGCTCGTGTCTAGAGCATTGCGCACAAAAGTGGGTACCGGTTTTGTGAGTACGCAATGCTCTATCTTATTATGATCGATCATCTTTCCGCATTGAGATGGATTCCATCTCAATGCGGGATGATCTAGCCACCGTCAGGTATCGCGCCGAGGGCTGCCAGTGCCACATCAAACCTTTTGCGCGCTGCCGGTCCGGACCAATCCGGCGGCAGCAAAGCGTCCGGCAGGAACGGATCACGCAGGATCACCCGCCGGAACTCATGCACCAGCAGGATGCGGGCAACGTTCTTTTCGTCCGGACTGAGTTGGCCAGCCTCCACAACGAGCGCATCTGCGTGCTGGCTTACCGCCGCATAGCCCTGTGCAATCTCGCCAAGCTGCCAAAGCGCCGCCGTGCGCCTGGCAATGGCAGCGCCAGCTTCGGCCCGCATCTGGATGATGGCGTTATGATCAGCCAAGGCGCGTCCTTTGTGTTCGGCGCGCACCATCGTGCCGCCAGCCAGCGCAACGAAACCCTGTGCTTCCAGTATCGTGCGCGCATCCTTGCGGGCATGGCCGTTTTCGATCAGTGCCAGCTCCAGCCACCCGGTTGGCTCTGGCCGCAAAGGCCCATAGATGAGCTGCGCAGCCTGCTGGAACTCGGCCTCGGCGGCGGAACTCAGGCGATACAGCGCCGCCTTGCCATCGCGCTCGCGCAGCAGCGTTCCGTTCGTCACCAGCCGTGACAGGGCCGTGCGCACAAGCCCTGGCTCGATGCCGCAAGCACCTAGCCAGTCCTGCAGGTCCGAGAGCTTCAAGGCACGGCTGCCAGGCAACGCCACCACGCCGAACACCGTCACGATCAGCGACCATGTCCTGACCGGGCTGCGTGCGTGGAAGGCATCAACCAGCGCGCGAAGGGCGAATCCGTGTGTCATGTTGACAGGTATATGCCGCGTCGACCCTGCCGGACGACTACCCTCGTGTATGCCCCCAGAATGTCGGCAGCGGCTCCAGCAGTTCGTGATAGCCACCACGCTCGATCATCAGCTCGGCCTCGGCCTGTGCGGTGTCGAGCACCTTGCCCTCGTTCACGCTGATGACGACGCGGTCTTCCATCAGCACGCGGCCATCGACGATCACGGTCGAAACATCATTGCCGTTGGCAAAGCAGACGAGCCGGAACACAGGCATGTGCAGCGGATACATGTGCGGCCGCGCCATGTCGACCAGCACCACGTCCGCCTTCTTGCCAACCTCGAGCGAGCCGATCTCGGCCTCCATCCCGAGCGCCCTTGCGCCATCGATGGTGCACATCTCCAGCGCCTTGCCGGGCGGCAGCACCTTCGGGTCCTTGAAGAACGTCTTGTGGTAGTGCATCGCCTGCTGCATGTGCCGGAACATATCGCCGCTACGATCGGGCGCGGTGGCGTCCGAGCCGATGGCGACCGTGACCCCGGCGTCCATCAGTTCGATGGCCGGGCAGCGCGCCAGCACTGAGGCGATGGCGCTGGGGTTGTGCGCGATCTTGGTATCCGTCCGGGCGCAGATGGCAATCTCGGCCTCGGTCAATCCGGTCGAGTGCGAGAGCAGCGCTTCCGGCCCGAGGATGCCCATCTCGTCGGCGAAGGCGACCGAGCCCGTGGTGTGCCCGTCCTGCGTGAACACGAGGCCGTTGTCGCGCGCCAGCTTGCTGACCTGCCGGGCCTGCGCCATGGCAAGGTCCATATCGGAGGCAGACAGCTCTTCGGCGTGCTCCTTGCGCAGGGTCGGGGTGATCAGCGCGATGTTGAGGCGTTGGCCGTGGCTGCCATGCCAGCTCTTGATAAGTGTCTGGCAGGTGGCGAACTGTTGCGCGAAACCGACCTCCCAGGTCGTCGCCTTGCCGCCTTCCCAGGTGCCATAGGTCAGCGGGTGCGGCGGGCGTGTCGAACCGACAGCCACCACTGAGCGCGTGCCGACCTCCTCGACGCCGTCGCAATGGGCGTCGCCATAGGCGGGGTCATCGGTGCGCAGGATGGTGTCACCGCCGCCGAGCAGCGAAACACCGGTCGTGACACCAAAACGCAGCCGCTCCAGCGCTGCAAGCTGCGCCTCAGCCCGCCAGAAGGCCGTGGTCGAGCCTTGCGTGTAGGTGTAGCCACAGGCCTTGTACCACTCGTCGTTGCGCCCGCCGCCAAGCGTCTTGATGAAGCCATGGCCTGCATGGGCATGGGCATCGATGAAGCCCGGCATCACGATCTTGCGCGAGGCGTCGATCACTTTCGCCGCGCCATGCTGGGCCATGATCTCGGCGGTCGTGCCGACAGCCACGATGCGGTCGCCGGTGATAGCCACCGCGCCATTCTCGATGACGCGGCGAGTGGGGTCCATCGTCACGACGATGCCGTTGATGATGAGAATGTCGGCCATGTTCGTCTCCGGTCAGGCAGTTGTTGCGATGCGGTCGATGCGCGGAACCAGTGAGAGTAATTCGCGCGTATAGGGATGGGCTGGCGCGGAAAACAGACTTTCCGTGTCGTTCAGCTCGACGATCTTGCCCGCCTGCATGACGGCGACGCGGTCACACATCTGGCGCACCACGGCGAGATCATGGCTGATCAAGAGCAGCGTCAGTCCGGTTGCGTCACTCAGGTCCTTGATCAGGTTGAGGAT
>JBOFFB010000086.1:0-5651 GCA_051648385.1 Allobosea sp. | reverse complement strand
GCCAAGGCAACTTCGGCTCGGTCGATGGCGATCCGCCTGCAGCGATGCGCTACACCGAGAGCCGTTTGGCCCGCCCGGCGATGGCGCTGCTCGAGGATCTCGACAAGGAGACGGTCGACTTCCAGGCCAACTATGATGACTCGAAGGAAGAGCCGTCGGTCCTGCCGGCCCGCTACCCCAACCTGCTGGTCAACGGCGCAGGCGGCATCGCCGTCGGCATGGCCACCAATATCCCGCCGCACAACCTGGGCGAGGTCATCGATGCCTGCATCGCGTATATCCACGATCCCGAAATCAGCATCGATGATCTGATCGAGATCGTGCCTGGCCCCGATTTCCCGACGGGCGGCTTCATCATGGGGCGCGGCGGCATCCGCGCAGCCTATCATCTGGGGCGCGGCTCGGTGATCATGCGGGCAAAGACCTCGGTCGAGGAAATCCGCAAGGACCGCGAAGCCATCATCGTTCACGAGCTGCCCTATCAGGTCAACAAGGCGAGCCTACTCGAGAAGATCGCCGATCTGGTGCGCGAGAAGCGTCTTGAAGGCATTTCCGACCTGCGCGACGAGTCGGACCGCGACGGCATGCGCATGGTCATCGAGATCAAGCGCGATGCCATGGCCGACGTGGTGCTGAACCAGCTGTTCCGCTTCACGGCGCTGCAGTCGAGCTTCGGTTGCAACATGGTGGCGTTGAACGGTGGTCGGCCTGAGACGCTGAACCTCAAGGATTTCATCAAGGCCTTTGTCGACTTCCGCGAGGAGGTCATCTCGCGGCGCACCAAGTTCCTGCTCACCAAGGCGCGGGAACGGGCGCATGTTCTCTGCGGTCTTGCCATCGCGGTCGCCAATATCGACGAGGTGATCCGCATCATCCGGACGTCGCCGGACCCGAACACGGCGCGCGAATCGCTGACCGGTCGCATGTGGCAAGCCTCCGATCTTGCGCCGTTGATCCGTCTTGTCGACGACCCGCGTTATCCGATCGGTGAAGACGGTTCTTACAAGCTGTCGGATGCGCAAGCCCGCGCCATTCTCGAGTTGCGCCTTGCCCGCCTCACGGCTTTGGGCCGTGAAGAAATCGGCGACGAGCTGACCAAGCTTGCCACCGAGATCGAGGATTTCCTCGCCATCCTACGTTCGCGCGAGCGGATCATGGGCTTGGTCAAGTCCGAACTCGGCGAAATTCGCGATGCGCATGCCACACCGCGCAAGACCATTATCCAGGATTGGGATGCTGATCTCGAGGACGAAGACCTGATTGCGCGCGAGGACATGGTCGTCACTGTCAGCCATGGCGGCTACATCAAGCGCGTTCCGCTCTCGACCTACCGGGCACAGCGCCGTGGCGGCAAGGGCCGCTCCGGCATGGCAACGCGCGACGAGGATTTTGTTTCCCGCCTGTTCGTGGCCAACACGCACACACCGCTGATCTTCTTTTCGTCGCTGGGTCAGGCCTACAAGGAAAAGGTCTGGCGTCTGCCGCTGGCGGCCCCCAATGCGCGTGGCAAGGCGCTGGTCAACATGCTGCCGCTCGAGCAGGGCGAACGCATCACCACCGTGATGCCGCTGCCGGAGGATGAGGCCAGCTGGGAAACGCTCGACGTGATGTTCGCGACCGCGTCCGGCAATGTCCGGCGCAACAAGCTGTCAGACTTTGTTCAGGTCAACCGCAACGGCAAGATCGCGATGAAGCTCGACGAGGGCGATGCCATCGTCGATGTGAAAATCTGCTCTGAAGCCAACGACGTCCTGCTGACCACCGCACAGGGGCAGTGCATCCGCTTTGCCGTTCCCGAAGTCCGCGTCTTCAAAGGTCGCGATTCGACTGGTGTTCGTGGCATCAATCTCGCTGATGGCGACAAGGTCATTTCGATTGCGATCCTCAGCCATCTCGATGCATCTGCCGATGAGCGAGCAGCCTATCTCAAGATGCGCCGCGCCGAGGCCAATGAGGCCAGTGATGACGCTGTCGTCATCGAAACCACAGACCCTGAGGATGTAGCTGCTGCGGATCTGCAATTGCCGGCAGAGCGTTTTGCCGAAATGCTGTTGGCCGAGGATATCGTGCTTACCGTCTCGGAAAATGGTTATGGCAAGCGTACCTCGTCGTTCGAGTATCGTGTGACCGGTCGCGGCGGCAAGGGCATCGTCGCCATGGTCGTCAATGATCGCAACGGTCCGCTGACGGCATCCTTCCCGGTCGAAGCTGCCGACCAGATCATGCTCGTCACCGATGGTGGGCAGCTGATCCGCGTTCCTGTCGGGGGCATCCGTGTGGCTGGCCGCTCTACGCAAGGGGTCATCGTGTTCAACACCGCAACCGGTGAACGTGTGGTCAGTGTCGAGCACATCCCCGATGATGGCAGCGATGACGGAGCAGGCGACGCTGAAGAGGCTGAACCGGCGACATAACATGCCGCGATGCGCGGTGCAGATAGGTCTAACCAATTCGCAGCAACTAGAGCCTAAGATTGTATTACTGCAAAAAATACAACCTTTTGAAATCGCCTAGCCACGCTTCGGTTGCTTCCCTGATCATCAGCGCCCTCTCAACGAATGCTGGAACCGCCGTTGGTGATCAGCGAGAGCGCTGGACGCTGTCGACACAGGCGGGCACTGCAACACTGGCTCTACCAAATTTCTTTAGATCATCCCGCATTGAGATGGAATCCATCTCAATTCGGAAAGATGATCGATCATAATAAGATAGAGCATTGCGTAATCACAAAACCGGTACCCACTTTTGTGCGCAATGCTCTAGTTCTGCGCCTGATCAGGTCTCAAGTCCGGTCAGCCATGCCGCAATGATCCGCGACATCTCAGGCGTGCGAAGATAACCGTAAACCTTGTGCGGGTTCTGCCTGCCATTCGGGCCGACATACTCATTGCGCGCTTTCCGGTCCGTTATAGCGAGGCATCGTTGCCCAGGATCGTAATCCGAAGCCAAGCGCATATCGAGCGCCGCAATCCTGTCGCGAGGGTCCGCCAGATTGGTCCACTGGCTGACACCGTCCGGTATCCTTGGCGCGCCAAACTCATCACTTGAAGCATTCTTGATCTCATCTAGCCCAAGCGGTGAGCCGATGGTGACGATATGACTGACAAGGAGGGCAGGGTTCGCTCGCAGCACATCGTAAGCGATGATCGACCCCATTGAATGGGCGATCAGCAGGACCGGGCGGCTTTGCCGCATGGCGTGCTGCAAACGTGAGGCGAGGCGGGCACGAATTGCGGCGCGCAACGCTGATTCTGAATGATACCGGTGAAGGTCGTTGGCCTTGCTCTCGATCAGATGCTCAAGCCGTTCTTCGAAAAGACCTGAATTGGTGAGCGTATCGAGCAACTTGCCGGCCGCTTCCAGTCCGAGTGCTGCAAGTTTGCGCCGCTTTCCGCGCTTTGCATCCGGCATGGGTCCTTGACCATCGGCAGGACGATAAGGCTCTGGATCATTCTTCGTGGTGTAAGGCAGATCATGGCAGAGATCGGCCCAGTAACTGAGCTGGAACTCGGGCAGCGCCGTCTGGTTGGCGATATTCCGGTCGTAGCCCTCAGCGAGAGCAGCCAGCCACCAGCGCCGGAGTGTGGCGCGCATCGGCTTGTTGTTGAGCCCGTGGATACCGATGATGACAGGCTGTATCACGTGAACCCGGATGAAAGGGTGCAACTTTCCATGTCACCTGCTCCCGAACACTCATCTCGCTGCCGATTTTCCTTCATCAGAAAGCCGAAATACCTTTGATCATAGTATGTTAGAACGAACAATGATTGAAAACCGTTTCCACTTTCCTGCCGTATGGTTTAGACGCAGTCTATCGCAACAGGATTTCGCCCGTGCCGCATGAGCTTATCATTTATGATTGTGATGGTACGTTGATCGACACTGAGACAGTCTATGCTGAAATCAATCTGCGCGCCTACCACGCGATAGGTCTGACGCATTGGACGATGGATGCCTATGTCGACGCGATGGTCGGAATTCCGGTCGCAGCCGGTCGAAAGATCCTGGAAAAAGACTATGGCGGGCCGCTTCCTGCCGATTTCGAAGAGAGTATCGAACGGGAGGTTCGCAAGCGCTTTGTTGCGGAACTGAAAGCGCTGCCCGGTGTCCGCGATGCGGTGGGTCTCGTTGCCGGCCCGCGCTGTGTCGCTTCATCGACAAGCCTGATCCCATTGAAGCGAAACCTCGTCACGGCGGGTTTGATTGACCTGTTCGATCCCCATGTCTTCTCCGCCAGCCAGGTATCCCGGGGCAAGCCGCACCCGGACGTTTTCCTGTTCGCGGCGGAGACAATGGGCGTCAGGCCGGAGCACTGTCTGGTGATTGAAGACAGCGTGCCCGGCGTTTTGGCGGCGCGCGCTGCGGGAATGCCTGTGGTCGGCTTTACCGGGGTGGCACATGAAAAAGCACGCATCACGGCACGATTGAAGGAGGCGGGTGTCATAACCGTCATCGATCATATGGCTGAATGGCCAGGTGTGGTGAGTTCCATTCGTCGTGGTTCATGAATGAGTCTTGATCCGGACCGACCCACAAAGCAGCTGTTGATGAGGGCCGATCGCGACATGACGGAACTGAATATTCCCTTTCGGCGGTGGAAAAACCACCCGCAGACCGGGACAGACTTTCCTGACACGGCACCCGCCGCGACTGAAGGTGATATCTTTGCCGCTGTGGTGGACGCTCTGGCTCAGCAGTTGCCAGAAGATATCGAACTTGTGGCCGGTATCGACATAGGCGGATATGGCTTCGCCTCAGCTGTGGCCTACAGGCGCAGGATCGGCGTGCTTGACGTGCGGAAAGTCGCCAACATCAATCCCGAGTTGATGCGGACACTGGCAACCAACTATGAGACTGGAGACGGGCTGTGCATTTCGCGGTACAACAGATTGCTGGGTCGCAAAGTCGCGGTTCTGGACGATTGCCTGATGAGTGGTTCCACTGCGCTGGCAGGAGTTCGGCTGCTGCGCAGGCTGGGTGCTGAATGCACGACCGCACTGTTCGTCTTTGCTCTTGATGGCATGAACGGTTGCAGGTTGCTGGAAAACGACGACGTTTCGGTCCATATCCTGCAAATTTTGCCACGCAGCGGCAACAACGGTCACGCCACAGTATGACATTGCCGGAGTTGGCCTGATTGCGAGGAGTTCAGGACCGCTCAACCATGCAAGCTTACCTCATTGCCGTCTTGTGTTTGCCAAGCTCGCTGCCAAAGGCTAGTTCATGACGATGATCCGCATTGCGCTTTACACCGGCTCCTTCGATCCCGTTACCAACGGCCACGTCGATGTGGTCCGCCAAGCCTGCCACATGGTCGACAAGCTTGTCATTGCCATCGGCATTCATCCCGGCAAGGCACCAGTCTTCACAGCTGACGAGCGCGCTGCGATGTTGGTGGAGGTTTGCACCCCGATTGCCAAAGCCAATCATGCCGAGCTGGAGGTTGTTACTTTTGCTGATCTGGCGGTAAACGCCGCACACAGGGCAGGGGCTACGATCATGATCAGGGGCTTGCGCGATGGCACGGACCTTGACTACGAGATGCAGATGGCTGGCATGAACGGCGTGATGTCACCTGATGTGCTGACCGTGTTCCTGCCAGCGTCGCCCCGCGTGCGCCCTGTGACTGCTACCCTTGTGCGCCAGATTGC
>JBOFFB010000085.1:0-16723 GCA_051648385.1 Allobosea sp. | reverse complement strand
ACAAGGCCACCGTCGACCTGATCAACGCCGACAACGGCGAGGTCATTGTTGAAGTCGGCAAAAAGCTTGTCGCACGTCAGGCACGCCTTCTCGCCGAGAAGGGTCTTAAGTTCCTCCGTGCCACGGACGAGGACCTGATCAGCCAGTATGTCGCGGAAGACATGGTCAACCCGTCCACCGGCGAAATCTACGCCGAAGCCGGTGATGAAATCTCGGAAAAGCTGCTCAAGGCGATGACCGACGCAGGGTTCGACGAGATCCCCGTGCTCGACATCGATCACATGACGATCGGTCCCTACATCCGCAACACGCTCAACGTGGATAAGAACTCGTCCCGCGAGGAAGCGCTGTTCGACATCTACCGCGTCATGCGTCCCGGCGAGCCACCAACGGTCGAATCCGCGCAGAACATGTTCCAGTCGCTGTTCTTCGACAGTGAGCGCTACGACCTGTCTGCGGTCGGCCGCGTCAAGATGAACATGCGTCTTGATCTCGACGCCGAGGATACCGTGCGCATCCTGCGCAAGGATGACATCTTGGCTGTGGCCAAGGCGCTCGTCGACCTGCGCGATGGCAAGGGTGAAATCGACGACATCGATCACCTCGGCAACCGCCGCGTGCGCTCGGTGGGCGAACTGATGGAAAACCAGTATCGCCTCGGCCTGCTCCGCATGGAGCGTGCCATCAAGGAGCGCATGTCGAGCGTCGACATCGACACCGTGATGCCGCAGGACCTGATCAACGCCAAGCCGGCGGCCGCTGCCGTGCGCGAGTTCTTCGGCTCGTCACAGCTGTCGCAGTTCATGGACCAGACCAATCCGCTATCGGAAGTCACCCACAAGCGTCGTCTTTCGGCGCTTGGACCAGGCGGTTTGACCCGCGAGCGCGCTGGCTTCGAGGTGCGCGACGTGCACCCGACCCATTACGGCCGGATCTGCCCGATCGAGACGCCGGAAGGCCCGAACATCGGCCTGATCAACTCGCTCGCCACCTTTGCGCGCGTCAACAAGTACGGCTTCATCGAAACCCCGTTCCGCAAGGTGCGCGACAGTCAGGTGACCAGCGAGGTCGTCTACCTGTCCGCCATGGAAGAGGCCAAGCACAATGTTGCCCAGGCCGATGCCAGCATGGACAAGGGCGGCAAGCTGACGGAAGACCTGATCGTCTGCCGCCATGCCGGAGAAGTCATCGTCGTGCCGGTCGACAAGGTCGACCTGATGGAAGTGTCGCCGAAGCAGCTCGTTTCTGTCGCCGCCGCGCTCATCCCGTTCCTTGAGAACGATGACGCGAACCGCGCGCTGATGGGCTCCAACATGCAGCGTCAGGCCGTGCCGCTGGTCCGCGCCGATGCGCCGTTCGTGGGAACCGGCATGGAAAGCGTTGTGGCACGCGATTCTGGCGCTGCCATCGGTGCTCGCCGCGCCGGCATCATCGACCAGATCGATGCGACACGTATTGTGGTGCGTGCGACGGAAGAGACCGACCCGACCAAGCCGGGCGTCGACATCTACCGCATGATGAAGTTCCAGCGCTCGAACCAGTCGACCTGCATCAACCAACGTCCGCTGGTGCGTGTCGGCGACATCGTGAAGAAGGGCGACATCATCGCTGATGGTCCTTCGACGGATCTTGGTGAACTTGCGCTTGGCCGCAACGTGCTCGTCGCGTTCATGCCGTGGAATGGCTACAACTTCGAGGATTCAATCCTTCTGAGCGAGAAGATCGTGTCGGAAGACGTGTTCACGTCGATCCACATCGAAGAATTCGAAGTCATGGCCCGCGACACCAAGCTGGGGCCTGAGGAAATCACCCGCGACATCCCGAATGTCGCCGAGGAAGCCCTCAAGAACCTTGATGAAGCCGGCATCGTCTACATCGGCGCGGAAGTTGCCGCTGGCGACATCCTGTGCGGCAAGATCACGCCAAAGGGCGAAAGCCCGATGACGCCGGAAGAAAAGCTTCTGCGCGCCATCTTCGGCGAAAAGGCGTCTGACGTCCGCGATACATCGCTGCGCGTGCCTCCGGGCGTGCAAGGCACAATCGTTGAAGTCCGTGTCTTCAATCGCCATGGTGTCGACAAGGACGAGCGCGCCCAGGCCATCGAGCGCGAGGAAATCGAGCGTCTCGCCAAGGACCGCGACGACGAGCAGGCCATTCTTGACCGCAACACTTACGCCCGTCTCGGCGACGTTCTGGACGGCAAGGTCGGACTGGCTGGTCCCAAGGGCTTCAAGAAGGATACCGTCCTGTCCCGGGACGCGATGACGCAGTATCCGCGTTCGCAATGGTGGATGTTCGCGGTCGGCGACGACGCGCAGATGTCCGAAATGGAAGCGATGCGCAAGCAGTATGACGAGTCCAAGAAGCGCCTTGAACAGCGCTTCCTCGACAAGGTCGAGAAGCTGCAGCGTGGTGATGAGCTTCCGCCCGGCGTGATGAAGATGGTCAAGGTCTTCGTCGCTGTGAAGCGCAAGATCCAGCCGGGTGACAAGATGGCCGGCCGTCACGGCAACAAGGGCGTGGTGTCGAAGATCGTCCCGGTCGAAGACATGCCGTTCCTGGCCGATGGCACCTACGCCGATATCGTCTTGAACCCGCTCGGCGTGCCAAGCCGCATGAACGTCGGCCAGATCCTGGAGACGCATCTGGGCTGGGCTGCTGCCGGGCTCGGCAAGCAAGTCGCTGCTGTGGTCGACGCCTACATGAAGTCGGGCGAAGCCCAAGGCATGCGCAAGACCTTTGACCAGATCTATGGTTCGGACCACGCGGAAATCAACGCGATGACCGATCATGAGCTGGCCGAAATGGGTAACAACCTGCGCCGTGGTGTGCCGATTGCGACCCCGGTGTTTGATGGTGCCAACGAGGCGGACATCGAGCGGCTTCTGGCGGACGCGGGGCTTGATGCCTCGGGTCAGGTCACGCTCTATGACGGCCGCACGGGTGACGCCTTCGATCGCAAGGTCACGGTTGGCTACATCTACATGCTCAAGCTGCACCACCTCGTCGATGACAAGATCCATGCCCGCTCGATCGGTCCGTACTCTCTCGTCACGCAGCAGCCGCTGGGTGGCAAGGCACAGTTCGGCGGCCAGCGCTTCGGCGAAATGGAGGTCTGGGCGCTCGAAGCCTACGGTGCCGCCTACACGCTGCAGGAAATGCTGACTGTGAAGTCGGACGACGTGGCAGGCCGCACCAAGGTCTACGAGAGCATCGTGCGCGGCGAAGACAACTTCGAGGCCGGCATTCCGGAGAGCTTCAACGTGCTCGTCAAGGAAATGCGCTCGCTCGGTCTCAACGTCGAGTTGCAGAACAACAAGAAGCCGCCGATGGAGTTGCCACCAGCGGCAGCTGAGTAAGGGTTTGCGTTCGCTGGTCTCGCTGTTGCGGGGCCAGCGGTCGTCGTCACCGCCTCTGGCCACCGCCATTGGCAGATGAACTTGCAGAACGGGCGGTGGTTCGCACAGGCGAGCCCACCCGGTTCAGGAGAGACAGATGAATCAAGAGGTCATGAATCTGTTTGGCCAGCCGGCTCAGCCGGTCGGTTTTGACGCGATCCGCATCTCGCTTGCGAGCCCGGAGAAGATTCTGTCCTGGTCGTTCGGCGAGATCAAGAAGCCGGAGACCATCAATTATCGCACGTTCAAGCCGGAACGTGATGGCTTGTTCTGCGCCCGCATCTTCGGGCCCATCAAGGATTACGAGTGCCTGTGCGGCAAGTACAAGCGCATGAAGTACAAGGGCGTGATCTGCGAAAAGTGTGGCGTTGAGGTCACGCTTGCCCGCGTTCGGCGCGAGCGCATGGGCCATATCGAGCTTGCCGCTCCTGTCGCGCACATCTGGTTCCTCAAGTCGCTGCCAAGCCGCATCGGCCTTCTGCTTGACATGCCTCTCAAGGATCTGGAGCGCGTGCTCTATTTCGAGAGCTACATCGTGCTGGAGCCGGGCCTGACCGCGCTCAAGGATCGCCAGATCCTGTCGGAAGACGATTACCTGCGCTGCCAGGATGAATATGGCGCTGACTCGTTCACCGCCATGATCGGCGCTGAAGCGCTGCGCGAGATGCTGCGTTCGCTGGACCTCGATAAGGTGCAGATGGACCTGCGCCACGAGATCGCGACGACCACGTCGGAACTGAAGCCCAAGAAACTGATGAAGCGCCTCAAGATCATCGAGGCCTTCCAGCAGTCAGGCAACAAGCCCGAGTGGATGGTGATGACGGTTATCCCGGTCATCCCGCCAGACCTGCGCCCGCTGGTTCCGCTCGATGGTGGCCGTTTCGCCACGTCCGACCTGAACGATCTCTATCGCCGCGTCATCAACCGCAACAACCGCCTGAAGCGCCTGATCGAATTGCGTGCGCCCGACATCATCATCCGCAATGAGAAGCGGATGTTGCAGGAATCGGTCGATGCGCTGTTCGACAACGGTCGTCGTGGCCGCGTCATCACGGGTGCCAACAAGCGCCCGCTGAAGTCGCTTGCCGACATGCTCAAGGGCAAGCAGGGCCGCTTCCGCCAGAACCTGCTCGGCAAGCGCGTCGACTATTCGGGGCGTTCGGTCATCGTGGTCGGCCCGGAACTCAAGTTGCACCAGTGCGGCCTACCCAAGAAGATGGCGCTCGAACTGTTCAAGCCGTTCATCTACGCCCGCCTCGACGCGAAGGGCTATTCCGCCACCGTCAAGCAGGCCAAGAAGCTGGTCGAGAAGGAAAAGCCCGAAGTCTGGGATATCCTCGACGAGGTCATCCGCGAGCATCCCGTGCTGCTCAATCGCGCGCCGACGCTGCACCGCCTCGGCATCCAGGCTTTCGAGCCGACGCTGATCGAGGGCAAGGCCATCCAGCTTCACCCGCTGGTCTGCGCCGCGTTCAACGCCGACTTTGACGGCGACCAGATGGCCGTGCACGTCCCGCTGTCGCTTGAAGCGCAGCTTGAAGCGCGCGTGCTGATGATGTCGACCAACAACATCCTGCATCCGGCGAACGGTCACCCGATTATCGTGCCGTCGCAGGATATCGTGCTGGGCTTGTATTATCTCTCCATCATGTCTGACGGTGAACCCGGCCAGTACAAGATGGATGCCAAGAAGGGCGTCCTCAAGGGCATCTATGCCGACTTGGGCGAGCTGGAACAGGCCATCGCTAACAAGACAGTGACGCTGCACACCAAGATCAAGTATCGCTGGGAAGGTGTGGGTCCGGGTGGCAAGCCGTACACCAAGATCTATGACACCACTCCTGGCCGCGTGATCCTGTCGACCGCTTTGCCAAAGAGCGAGAAGGTCTCTTTCGATGTCGTCAACAAGCTGATGACGAAGAAGGAAATCTCGGGAATGATCGATGCCGTCTACCGCATGTGCGGTCAGAAGGACACGGTCATCTTCTGCGATCGCGTCATGCAGCTCGGCTTCACCCACGCGTTCAAGGCCGGCATCTCGTTCGGCAAGGACGACATGGTGATCCCGGAGAACAAGTGGGAAATCGTCGACGCAACCCGCGCGCTCACCAAGGATTACGAGCAGCAGTACCAGGACGGCCTGATTACCCAGGGCGAAAAGTACAACAAGGTTGTCGATGCCTGGTCCAAGTGCTCGGACAAGCTGGCGCAGGAAATGATGCTGCGCATCTCGTCCGTGAAGAAGGATGAGCATGGCCGCGACAAGCCGATCAACTCGATCTACATGATGAGCCACTCCGGGGCACGCGGTTCGCCAACCCAGATGCGCCAGCTCGCCGCCATGCGCGGCCTGATGGCCAAGCCTTCCGGCGAAATCATCGAGTCGCCGATCATCTCGAACTTCAAGGAAGGTCTTGACGTTCTGGAGTACTTCAACTCGACCCACGGTGCCCGCAAGGGACTGGCCGATACCGCGCTCAAGACGGCGAACTCGGGTTATCTCACCCGTCGTCTCGTCGACGTGGCGCAGGACTCGATCATCACCGAAGTCGATTGCGGAACCACCAAGGGCATCCGTATGCGCGCCATCGTCGACGCGGGCCAGATCGTGGCTTCGCTCGGCACACGCATTCTCGGCCGCACCACGGCAGAGGACATCGTCAACGGGGAGGGGACTATCATCGTTCCCGCCAGCGTCATGCTGGAGGAAAGCCATCTGGAAGCCATCACCAAGGCTGGCATCCAGGAGGTCAAGATCCGCTCGGTGCTCACCTGCGAGACCAAAAACGGGGTTTGCGGCACATGCTATGGTCGCGACCTTGCGCGCGGCACGCCGGTGAACATGGGCGAGGCTGTCGGCGTCATCGCGGCGCAGTCGATCGGTGAGCCGGGCACCCAGCTCACCATGCGCACCTTCCACATCGGTGGTGCGGCGCAGATCAACGAGCAGTCAGTGATCGACTCGAATTTCGAGGGCGAGATCAGGATGCGCAACCGCAATGTGGCGCGGAACTCCGATGGTGATCTCATCACCATGGGCCGCAATGTGTCGATTGTGGTGACCGGACCGGATGGTTCGGAGCGCGCAATCCATCGTCTGGTCTTTGGCTCGAAGCTGAAGGTCGACGAGGGCGACAAGATCAAGCGCGGCCAGCGCATCGCGGAATGGGACCCCTACACACGTCCCATCATCGCCGATGTCGACGGCATCGTGGCTTATGAAGACCTGCTCGAAGGCTCATCCCTTTCGGAACAGATCGACGAAGCCACCGGCATTGCCAAGCGCATGGTCACCGACTGGCGGTCCAACGCCCGTTCGGCAGAACTCAAGCCTGCGATCATCGTGCAAGGCAAGGATGGCAAGATCCTGAAAGCTGCTCGCGGCTCGGAAGCTCGCTATCTCCTGCCGGTTGACGGCATTCTGTCGGTCGATCCAGGCGTGACCGTCAAGGCGGGCGACATCGTTGCGCGTATTCCGACGGAAAGCGCCAAGACACGCGACATCACGGGCGGCCTTCCGCGCGTGGCGGAACTGTTCGAGGCCCGTCGTCCGAAGGATGCAGCGATCATTGCCGAGAAGTCCGGCACGATCGCATTTGGTCGCGACTACAAGAACAAGCGCCGCATTACACTCAACCCGCATGACGGATCGGAGGCCATCGAGCACCTGATCCCGAAGGGCAAGCACATCCACCTGCAGGATGGCGACGTGGTCGAACTCGGGGATTACATTCTCGACGGCAACCCCGCACCGCACGACATTCTGGCGATCAAGGGCGTGGAGGAGCTTGCCGCTTACCTCGTCAATGAAATCCAGGAAGTCTATCGCCTGCAGGGCGTCAGCATCAACGACAAGCACATCGAGGTGATTGTTCGCCAGATGCTGCAGAAGGTGGAAATCACCGATGGTGGCGACACCGAAATCATGACGGGCGACCAGGTCGACCGGCTTGAGTTCGATGAAGCCAACGAAAAGGTGATTGCCGAGGGCAAGAAGCCGGCAACCGGGGTTCCCGTGCTGCTCGGCATCACCAAGGCTTCGTTGCAGACACGCTCGTTCATTTCGGCGGCGTCCTTCCAGGAAACCACCCGCGTCCTCACCGAAGCGGCGGTCAACGGCAAGACGGACACGCTCGAAGGTTTGAAGGAGAACGTCATCGTCGGCTCATTGATCCCAGCGGGTACCGGCGCGATGAACTCGAAGATCCGCGCCGTGGCCCAGCGCCGCGACGACCTGATCGTCAACCAGAAGGCAGAGACGGCAGCCGCCGTCGCCAAGGCCGCGCAGGCGGCACAGGCAGCACTTGCTGCAGCGCAGCCAGCCGCCGAATAAGGCTGGTTTCGACGCCAAGAATCGATGGGCCGTCCGCAGGGGCGGTCCATTTGTTTTTGCAAGCAAAACTGCTGGAAATACCGCGCGCAGTCGGGCAGGGCCTGTCATAAAAATGCAATTCGGCGGGTCCGATTAGGGGTTGACGCGATTCCCAGCCCGAGTCATAAGCACGTCATATCGACGGACGTCGGACAACGTAAGTCGCCATGGGCATTGCCCGGCGAGGATCGCGACCGAAACGCCGCCGCTTCTAGCGACCTGATACTGGTCTTGGTTGGCATGATCGCGGGAGACCGTGATCCTCTGCTCGGTAACAACGCTTGAGGCTTTGCAAAAAGCCGATGGCGTTGGTTTGTTTTGTTCTATGCCATGTCGCTGGTAAATTATCTGAATGCTAAGCGCTCCACGAGCGAGAGGTCTTTAATGCCCACGATCAGTCAGCTGATCCGCAAGCCGCGGGAACCGATGAAAAGCCGGAACAAGGCTCCAGCCCTTGAGTCCTGCCCCCAGAAGCGTGGGGTTTGCACCCGCGTTTATACAACGACACCGAAGAAGCCGAATTCGGCGCTTCGCAAGGTCGCAAAGGTGCGCCTCACCAATGGCTTCGAAGTCATTGGTTATATTCCAGGTGAGGGTCACAACCTTCAGGAGCACTCGGTTGTCATGATCCGCGGCGGCCGCGTCAAGGATTTGCCGGGTGTTCGCTACCACATCTTGCGCGGCGTTCTCGACACACAGGGTGTCAAGAACCGCAAGCAGCGCCGTTCCAAGTACGGAACCAAGCGTCCGAAGTGATTTTCGTCCCGGGCAACGGTTCGGGACTGCCAGTTTAACCGGACCTTGCGGTCCACATTTTGAGAAACGAAGGGTAGACAGCAATGTCCCGTCGTCACAGTGCAGAAAAGCGCGAAGTCATTCCGGACCCGAAGTTCGGAGACATCGTCGTGACCAAGTTCATGAACTCGATCATGTATGAGGGCAAGAAGTCGGTCGCTGAAACGATCGTCTATGGTGCTTTCGATCAGGTCGAAGCTCGCCTGAAGTCGAGCCCGCTCGATGTGTTCAAACAGGCACTGGAAAATGTGGCACCTGCCATTGAAGTTCGGTCGCGCCGCGTTGGTGGTGCAACCTACCAGGTTCCGGTCGAAGTCCGCATGGAGCGCCGTCAGGCTCTCGCGATCCGCTGGATCATCACGGCCGCCCGTGGCCGCAACGACAAGACGATGGTTGAGCGCCTGTCGGCAGAGCTGATGGACGCGGCAAACAACCGCGGAAACGCAGTGAAGAAGAGGGAAGACACCCACCGCATGGCAGAAGCGAACCGCGCTTTCTCGCATTATCGCTGGTGATCAGGCTTTCACGGTTTCACGGAGTTTCATGAGATGGCACGCGTCCATAAAATTGAAGATTACCGAAACTTCGGGATCATGGCGCACATCGACGCCGGCAAAACCACGACTACCGAGCGCATCCTGTATTACACGGGCAAGTCGCACAAGATCGGCGAAGTGCACGAAGGCGCTGCCACCATGGACTGGATGGAGCAGGAGCAGGAGCGTGGCATCACGATCACCTCCGCTGCGACCACTTGCTTCTGGCGCGACAAGCGCATGAACATCATCGATACCCCAGGCCACGTCGATTTCACCATTGAAGTCGAGCGCAGCTTGCGTGTTCTCGACGGTGCTGTCTGTGTGCTGGACGGCAACCAGGGCGTTGAGCCACAGACCGAAACCGTCTGGCGTCAGGCCGACAAGTATGACGTGCCGCGCATTGTGTTCGTCAACAAGATGGACAAGACCGGCGCGGATTTCTTCCGCTGCGTGCAGGACATCATCGACCGCGTTGCCGGCAAGCCTGTTTGCCTGCAGATCCCGATCGGTGCCGAAAGCGATTTCGCTGGCGTCGTCGACCTGATCAAGATGAAGGCCATCGTCTGGAACGGCGAAGCGCTCGGCGCGACCTTCGAGGAGACGGACATTCCGGCCAACCTCGTCGATCAGGCCAAGGAATATCGGCACAAGCTTCTCGAGGCTGCTGTCGAAATGGACGACGAGGCTATGGTGGCCTATCTCGACGGTACCGAACCCAGCGAAGATACACTTCGCATGCTGGTTCGCACGGCCGTTCAGCGCCGTGCCTTCCATCCCGTGCTTTGCGGTTCTGCGTTCAAGAACAAGGGCGTACAGCCGCTGCTTGATGCGGTGGTTGACTTCCTGCCGTCCCCGGTTGGCCGTGGCGACATCAAGGGTATCGATTTCAATACCGAAGAAGACATCATTCGCCGTCCACTCGACAGCGACCCGTTCTCGATGCTCGCCTTCAAGATCATGGACGATCCGTTCGTCGGCACCATCACCTTCTGCCGCGTCTACTCGGGCAAGATCGATACGGGCGCGAACGTCATCAACTCGACCCGCGACAAGAAAGAGCGCGTGGGCCGCATGTTGCTGATGCACGCCAACAACCGCGAAGACATCAAGGAAGCGTTTGCCGGCGATATCGTTGCATTGGCTGGCCTCAAGGACGTGCGCACCGGTGACACGCTGTGCGATCCGAACAAGCCGGTGATCCTCGAGAAGATGGAGTTCCCTGAACCTGTCATCGAGATCGCGATCGAGCCAAAGACCAAGGCTGATCAGGAGAAGCTGGGCATTGCTCTCGCCAAGCTGGTCGCCGAGGATCCGTCCTTCCGTGTGTCGACTGACCAGGAATCCGGTCAGACGATCATGCGCGGCATGGGCGAACTGCATCTCGACATCAAGGTCGATATTTTGCGCCGCACCTACAAGGTTGATGCCAACATTGGCGCGCCCCAAGTTGCGTATCGCGAGAAGGTTGGCCGGGCAGTCGAGCACGAATACACCCACAAGAAGCAGTCGGGTGGTTCGGGTCAGTTTGCCAAGATCAAGTTCAATCTGGTCCCTGGCGAGCCCGGCTCTGGCTTTGTGTTCGAATCCAAGATCGTCGGCGGTGCGGTTCCGAAGGAATACATCCCGGGCGTTGAAAAGGGACTGAACAGCGTGATCGGTTCCGGCATTCTTGCTGGCTTCCCGATCGTCGACATCAAGGTCGAATTGACCGATGGCGGTTATCACGAGGTTGACTCGTCGGCTCTGGCTTTTGAAATCGCGTCACGTGCTGGTTTGCGTGAAGCTCTTCAAAAGGCTGGTTGCGTCCTGCTCGAGCCAATCATGAAGGTCGAAGTCGTGACCCCGGAAGATTATACCGGGTCGGTCATTGGCGATCTCAACTCACGTCGCGGCCAGATCCAGGGCCAGGACATGCGTGGCAATGCGGTTGTGGTGAACGCCATGGTGCCGCTCGCCAACATGTTCAGCTATGTGAACACGCTGCGTTCCTTCTCCCAGGGCCGCGCAAACTACACGATGCAATTCGATCACTACGAAGAAGTTCCGCGCAACGAGGCGGAAAAGGTGATGGCGAAGTACGCCTGATCCTGATTAAACCCGACGCGAACTTCACTGACACGCAACCCTGAACTGCAACTTCCCACTGGCGGAGACTGAACATGGCCAAGGAAAAATTCCAGCGGAACAAGCCGCACTGCAACATCGGCACCATTGGTCACGTCGACCATGGCAAGACATCGCTGACGGCTGCGATCACGAAGATCCTGGCCGAAAGCGGCGGCGCGACCTACACGGCCTATGATCAGATCGACAAGGCACCAGAGGAAAAGGCTCGCGGCATCACCATTTCGACCGCACACGTCGAGTATGAAACCAAGAACCGTCACTACGCTCACGTCGATTGCCCAGGCCATGCCGATTATGTGAAGAACATGATCACTGGTGCAGCCCAGATGGACGGTGCGATCCTGGTTGTGTCGTCTGCCGACGGCCCGATGCCCCAGACCCGCGAACACATCCTGCTTGCAAAGCAGGTTGGTGTTCCAGCAATGGTCGTGTTCATGAACAAGGTTGACCTTGTCGACGACGCCGAGCTGATCGAGCTCGTCGAAATGGAAGTGCGCGAGCTCCTTTCGAAGTATGATTTCCCGGGCGACGACATTCCGATCACCAAGGGTTCGGCTAAGGCTGCTCTTGACGGCGTGACCCCTGAAATCGGTCGCGATGCAATCATCAAGTTGATGGAAACCGTCGATAGCTACATCCCGCAGCCAGAGCGTCCGATCGACCAGCCCTTTCTGATGCCGGTCGAAGACGTGTTCTCGATCTCGGGTCGCGGCACTGTCGTGACCGGTCGCGTGGAGCGCGGAATCGTCAAGGTCGGCGAGGAAATCGAGGTGGTTGGTCTCAAGGACACCATCAAGACGACCGTTACCGGCGTGGAAATGTTCCGCAAGCTGCTCGATCAGGGCCAGGCTGGCGACAACATCGGCGCGCTGCTGCGCGGCACCAAGCGTGAAGATGTCGAGCGCGGCCAGGTGCTGTGCAAGCCAGGTTCCGTGAAGCCACACACCAAGTTCAAGGCTGAAGCTTACATCCTGACCAAGGATGAAGGCGGTCGCCATACTCCGTTCTTCACCAACTATCGTCCGCAGTTCTACTTCCGCACCACGGACGTGACCGGCATCGTGACCCTTCCAGAAGGTGTCGAGATGGTCATGCCAGGAGACAACATCTCCATGGAAGTGAACCTGATCGTGCCGATTGCGATGGAAAAGAGCCTTCGTTTCGCCATTCGTGAAGGCGGTCGTACCGTCGGCGCAGGTGTCGTCGGCGAAATCCTCGCCTGATCATTTGCCATAGGCGCGGTCGCCTCAACGTCGGCCGCGTCTTTTTTCGTTAGCTAAGGATCAAGACCAATGTCCGGTCAGAACATCCGCATTCGCCTCAAGGCGTTTGATCACCGCATCCTTGATGCTTCGACACGCGAAATCGTGTCGACGGCAAAGCGGACTGGTGCTCAGGTTCGCGGTCCCATTCCGTTGCCAACGCTGATCGAGCGTTTCACGGTGAACCGCTCGCCGCACGTCGACAAGAAGTCGCGCGAGCAGTTCGAAATGCGCACGCATAAGCGGGTGCTTGATATCGTCGACCCCACTCCGCAGACCGTGGACGCGCTGATGAAGCTCGACCTCGCTGCCGGCGTGGACGTCGAGATCAAGCTCTGATTGTTGACCTCCTCTGGAAAAGGATAAGCAGCCATGAGGTCTGGTGTTATTGCCCAGAAGGTCGGAATGACCCGCGTCTACAATGACGCCGGTGAGAACATTCCGGTCACAGTTCTGAAAGTCGACAACTGCCAGGTTGTCGCCCACCGTACGGTGGAAACGAACGGTTATGTCGCGCTGCAGGTTGGCGTCGGCAAGGCCAAGGTCAAGAATGTGTCGAAGGCCGAGCGTTCGCGCTTCGCTGTCGCACAGGTCGAGCCGAAGAAGAAGCTGGTCGAGTTCCGCGTCGACGACAAGGGTCTGATCCCTGTCGGTGCCGAGATCACCGCAGACCACTTCGTTGCCGGTCAGTTCGTCGATGTGACGGGCACCACGACGGGCAAGGGCTTTGCCGGCGGTATGAAGCGCTGGAACTTCGGCGGCTTGCGCGCCACTCACGGTGTGTCCGTGTCGCACCGTTCGATCGGTTCGACCGGTGGCCGTCAGGACCCGGGCAAGACCTTCAAGAACAAGAAGATGGCCGGGCACATGGGTGCCGAGACGGTGACCACACAGAACCTCAAGGTCGTTTCGACCGATGCGGATCGTGGTCTTATCCTGGTGCAGGGCGCGGTTCCGGGTGTGAACGGTGGCTGGATCCGGGTTCGCGATGCGGTGAAGCGGACCTTGCCCAAGGACGCTCCGGTTCCGGGCAAGTTCAAGGTTGGCAATGGCGCTGTTGAAGCTGCCGAAGCGGTGGAGGGTCAGTGATGAAACTTGATGTGACGACCCTCGATGGCGCAAACGTTGGTTCGGTTGATCTGTCCGACGCGATCTATGGCCTTGAGCCACGCGTTGATTTGATTCATCGCGTCGTGCGCTATCAACTCGCCAAGCGTCAGGTTGGCAGCCATGCCACTTTGCTTCGCAGCGAGATCAACCGCACCAAGAAGAAGCTCTACAAGCAGAAGGGCACCGGCGGCGCTCGCCACGGTGCAGCTTCCGCTCCGCAGTTTCGGGGTGGTGGCCGTGCATTCGGCCCGGTCCAGCGCAGTCATGCGCATGACCTGCAAAAAAAGGTGCGTGCGCTTGGTCTCAAGCATGCGCTTTCGGCCAAGTTCAAGGACGCTTCGATCATCGTCATGGACGATGTTAAGCTGTCCGAGCCAAAGACTAAGGCACTCAAGGGCCAGTTTGCAAAACTCGGTCTTGGCAGTGTGTTGATCATCGGCGGTGCTGAAATCGACAAGAATTTCGGTCTTGCCGCCCGTTCGATCCCGAATGTGGATGTGCTGCCGGTCCAGGGCATCAACGTGTATGATATCATGCGCCGCGAGAAGCTCGTACTGACCAAGTCAGCCGTCGATGCGCTGGAGGCGCGCTTCAAATGAGCATGGACCCGCGCCATTATGACGTGATCGTCTCTCCGGTGATCACGGAAAAGGCCACCATTCTGTCTGAACAGAACAAGGTTGTCTTCAAGGTTCGCAAGGACGCTACGAAGCCGCAGATCAAAGCTGCGGTCGAGAAGTTGTTCGATGTCAAGGTCAAGGCCGTGAATACGATCCTGACCGAAGGCAAAATGAAAGTGTTCAAAGGCCGGCTCGGCCAGCGCTCCGACGTCAAGAAAGCGATCGTGACCCTCGAAGAAGGTCAAAAGATCGACGTGACGACGGGTCTCTGAGACGACAAAGGACCCTGAAAAATGGCACTCAAGCTTTACAAGCCAACTACCCCCAGCATGCGTCAGCTGGTGCTGGTCGACCGCAGCGAGCTCTACAAGGGCAAGCCGGTCAAGGCACTGACTGTTGGCAAGTCGTCGTCTGGCGGCCGCAACAACCTTGGCCGCGTCACAGTGCGCTTCCGGGGCGGCGGTCACAAGCGCAGCTTGCGACTGGTCGACTTCAAGCGCCGCAGCCATCTTGGCCTGCCTGCGATTGTGGAGCGGATGGAATATGATCCGAACCGCACCGCGTTCATCGCGCTGATCAAGTATGAGGACGGTACGCTCGCGTACATCCTGGCACCACAGCGTCTGTCTGTCGGTGATACCGTGATCGCGGCTGAAACGGCTGACGTTAAGCCAGGCAATGCCATGCCGATCGGCAACATCCCGGTGGGCACAATCGTGCACAATGTAGAGCTGAAGATCGGGAAGGGTGGCGCTGTTGCCCGTTCTGCTGGCAACTACGCCCAGATCGTTGGCCGCGACTCCGGCAACGTTATTCTGCGTCTCAATTCCGGCGAGCAGCGCCTGGTCAACAGCCAGTGCTTCGCGACGGTCGGTGCGGTGTCAAACCCGGACCACATGAACATCTCGCTCGGCAAGGCTGGCCGCAACCGTTGGCTCGGCAAGCGTCCGCACAATCGCGGCGTGTCGATGAACCCGGTCGATCACCCACATGGCGGCGGCGAAGGCCGCACCTCGGGTGGACGTCACCCGGTCACGCCATGGGGCAAGCCGACCAAGGGCAAGAAGACCCGCGTCAACAAGCGTACCGATACATTCATCGTGGCTTCCCGCCACGCTCGCAAGAAGAAGGGCTGAGGCTCATGGCTCGTTCTGTTTGGAAAGGTCCGTTTGTCGACGGATACCTTCTGAAGAAGGCCGAAGCTGCTCGCAATTCGAGCCGCTCGGAAGTCGTCAAGATCTGGAGCCGTCGCTCCACGATCCTGCCGCAGTTTGTTGGTCTGACATTTGGCGTCTACAATGGCCAGAAGCACATTCCAGTGACTGTGTCCGAAGAAATGGTGGGTCAGAAGTTTGGCGAGTATTCGCCGACCCGCACGTTCTACGGCCATGCCGCAGACAAAAAAGCGAAGAGGAAGTGAGCCATGAGTAAGGCTGCTACTCCCCGCGCGCTGAGCGACAAGGAAGCCCAGGCTGTGGCGCGCAATCTGCGCATCAGCCCGCAGAAGCTGAACCTTGTTGCCGGGCTCATTCGCGGCAAGAAGGTTTCGACGGCGCTTGCCGATCTCGAGTTTTCGCGCAAGCGTATTGCTCTTGATGTTCGCAAGTGCCTGCAGAGCGCCATCGCCAATGCCGAGAACAACCACTCGCTTGATGTGGATGATCTCGTTGTTGCCCATGCCCATGTCGGCAAGGGCCTGGTGATGAAGCGTTTCCATGCCCGCGCACGCGGTCGTGGCGCCCGTATCCTGAAGCCGTTTGCACACATCACGATCGTGGTGCGTGAAACGCCTGCAGCGAAAGCCTGAGGAGAAAACGATGGGTCAGAAAGTCAATCCAATCGGTCTTCGCCTCGGCATCAACCGTACCTGGGACTCGCGCTGGTTTGCGCAGGGCGCTGAGTACGGCAAGCTGTTGCACGAAGATTTTGCGATCCGCGCTGCGCTGATGAAGCTGCTGAAGCAGGCCGCAATCTCGAAGATCATCATCGAGCGTCCGCACCGCAAGTGCCGCGTCACCATTCTTTCGGCTCGTCCGGGTGTGGTGATCGGCAAGAAGGGCGCTGACATCGAGAAGCTTCGCAAAATCGTCATGAACATGACGAAGGCCGACGTCTCGATCAATATTGTCGAGGTGCGCAAGCCTGAAGTCGACTCGACCCTTGTGGCCGACTCGATTGCCCAGCAGCTCGAGCGCCGCGTTGCGTTTCGCCGCGCCATGAAGCGCGCCGTTCAGTCGGCGATGCGTCTTGGTGCAGAAGGGATCCGTATCAACTGCGCCGGTCGTCTCGGCGGCGCGGAAATTGCTCGCCAGGAGTGGTATCGTGAAGGCCGCGTTCCGCTGCACACGATGCGTGCCGACATTGATTATGGTGTCGCGACCGCTTTTACCACCTATGGCACTTGCGGCATCAAGGTCTGGATCTTCAAGGGCGAAGTCCTTGAGCACGACCCGATGGCGCAGGACAAGCGCATGAATGAAGAGGCTTCACGTCCGTCTAG
>JBOFFB010000084.1:0-2684 GCA_051648385.1 Allobosea sp. | reverse complement strand
CCATACACAAAGTCGCTTGGTCCGCCGGTGTTGCCTGCAGCGGCATGCCAACCACCGCAACAGCCGCAGGTATCGAAACCGGATGTCGGCTCCGCCCTGTAGCCCCAGCCGTCGGCGAAAGTGCCCGCTGCAGGCGCTGCCGCTACCTCGGTCGCAACGAAGAGACCTTCACTGGAAGGGGCCAGTTCGACTGGGGCAAACAGCGCAAAAACCGCATCGTCTCCCATGGACAACGAGTTTGAAGGGTCTGACATTGCCATGTCGTGACGATACTCGACGCCCGGCTTTCTCGGCATACCGAAAAGGAATTCCGATGATGATCCACTGGTGTAGGTCAGGCTGGCGCTGGTTCCGACAGCGAAGATATCAGAGGTGGTGACGCCCGCAGCCTCTGTCGCCGCGTAAAGGCCTGAACTGGCATGGGCACCATCGCTCTGTGCAAACAGTGCCATGATGGCATTTTCTTCAGGTGACGACGTTTCTGAACGGTCCGACATAGTTCTCTCCAAATTTCTCAACAACTGAGGCGGCTACGAAATGCTATAATTCTTGGATATAATTCTTGGGCCAGACACCTAAAGATCATCGTCGTGAAAGAAAACGACCTAACGTAAATTACGCTAGGACCTCGTGAAATATGTGTCAATCACGATTTGATCCAGGAGTACGCGTCACCCTGCGTCGGAAATTACGATGATGGTTCACGTCAATCCCTTCTGACACAATCATCCAAGCCACTTTCAGGCTAGCCACATTCCAGATACGATGCCGAATGGATATAATCGCAGCAAAGGTCACACCATGCCGATCACCCGCCGCCTGTTGACTGCCGGCTTCGTTCTGTCCCCGTTTGCCGTGAGGGCGCAGTCCGACGCTGGCGGTCCCACCACTATTGTCGTGCCGTTCCCCGCAGGCGGCTCGGTCGATGCGGTGGCGCGGCAGGTGCAGGCTGGACTGCAGGAGCGGCTGAAATCCTCGATCATCATCGACAACAAGGGTGGCGCGGCTGGCAGCATTGGCGCGACCCAGGTAGCACGCTCCGCACCTGATGGCCGCACGTGGCTGTTCGTGTTTGATTCGCACGCGGTGAACCCGTTCCTGCAAAAGCTCAGCTTTGACTCCGAGAAAGACCTTGCCCCGGTGATGCTGATCGGCACAGCGCCGAATGTCCTGGCCACGCATCCCTCGCGTCCGTTCAAGACGCTGGCGGACGTGGTTGCAGCGGCGAAGGCAAAACCCGCCGCGCTGACCTATGCCACGATCGGCGCAGGCAGCCTTGGCCATCTCACCATGGTGCGCCTTGGCAAGCAGCTCGGCGTGGAACTCACCCATGTGCCTTATCGCGGCGGCGGGCCTGCTCTGAATGATGCCGTCGCAGGCCATGTCGACCTGATCATCGGCAGCGCCGCGCTGCTCAACCCGCAGGTCGCGGCGGCGGCTCTGAGGCCCATCGTGCAGTTCGGGCCAAAGCGGGCCACGTCGCCGCATCTGGCCTCGATCCCGACATCGGGCGAAAGCGGCGCGCCGGGCATCGAATCGGTCGCTTGGTGGGGCGTGTTCGCGCCCGCCAGGACACCACCTGCGCTGATCGAACGCTTCGAGCGCGAGTTGCGTGCCACGCTGGCCGACGCCAAGGTGAATGAGAACCTCTCGCAATCGCAGCAGATCGACCTGAGGGCCGAGGGGCCGGAGGGTTTCAAGCGCTTCTTCGACAATGAGATGCGTGTCTGGGGAGCCATCGTGCGCGACAACAACATCCAGATATCATCGCAATGATGCGCCATAAAATCGCGCTTCTCGACGATAGCCAGGACGTCGCGCTGGCATCTGCCGATTGGGCGCAGCTCTCCGGCAAGGCCGACATCACCGTCATCAAGGCACCGTTCGCCAGCGAGGACGAGGCGGTCATGGCTCTCCAGCCGTTCGACATCCTCGTGCCGATGCGCGAGCGCACGCCGTTCCCCGCTTCGCTGATCAACCGGTTGCCCAACCTCAAGATGATTGCGCTGACGGGCGCGCGCGCGGCCTCGCTTGATCTGAGCGCCTGCGCGGCGCGCGGTGTGATGGTCTGCAACACGCCCGGCGATCAGGTCACGGCGGCCACCTCGGAACTCGCCTGGGGACTTGTGCTGGCGTGCGCGCGCGACATGACCGCCGCAGATGCAGGCATACGCGCCGGGCGCTTTCACGAAGGCGTTCGGATGGGTGTTGCGTTAGAAGGCAAGCGCATCGGCATTGTCGGCCTCGGTCGGCTTGGCAAGCGCGTTGCTGGCTATGCAAAAGCATTCGGCATGGAAGTGGTGGCGTGGAGCCAGAACCTGACAACCGAAGCGGCGGCAGAAGGTGGCGCGAGGCTTGTCAGCAAGCAGGAGCTTTTCGCGACCTGCGACGTGATATCTTTGCACCTCGTGTTGTCCGAGCGGACGCGGCATATCGTTGGCGCTGCCGAGGTCGCGGCGATGAAGCCCGGCGCGATCATCGTCAACACCTCGCGCGGCCCGCTGATCGATAGCGCGGCGCTGGCGGCACGGCTGCTCAAGGGCGACATCATGGCTGGCCTCGATGTCTACGATGTCGAGCCGCCCGCCGCCGCTGACCAGATCAGGACCCTGCGGAACACCGTGCTGACGCCGCATCTGGGCTATTCCACCCATGCCGTGTTTCGGCAGTTTTATGGCCACTCT
>JBOFFB010000083.1:0-9736 GCA_051648385.1 Allobosea sp. | reverse complement strand
ATGCCTGGCCGCGCAGGCAGTGGCTCGTTGCCAGCCTTCTTGCCAATCGCCTCGATCGCGTCTGCGTAGGATCGGTAATAGCGCTCGGCGTCCTCGGCGGTGCGCGCGCCTTCGCCCAGCATGTCGAACGAATAACGATAGGCGCGGGCTGAGCCCGAACCTGCCCGCTGCAAGGCCTCCTCAATGGTTTGGCCAAGTACAAAATGTGAGCCCATGATCCGCATCGCCTGCCGGGTTGCGCCGCGCACGGCTGGCACGCCAAGCCGCTTGGTGATCTGGCCCAGAATGCTTTCCGGCGTCTCGCCCGGCTGGATGACGCGGGCTGTGATGCCAAGCGCCCAGGCCGAGGCTGTGACCAGCAGCGACTCGGATTTCGATTCGTGGTTCTCGAAATCGCCTTGGCCGATCTTGTCCTCGATCAGCCGGTCAGCGGTGCCGCTGTCTGGCACCCGCAGCAGCGCTTCGGCCAGCACCATGAGCGCGAGGCCCTCCTTGGTCGAGAGCGAATACTCGCGCAGCATTTCCTCGACCCCGCCAAGGCCGCGTGACTCGGTCCGGATGGCCTCGATCAGACGAGTCGCGCCCGCGTCAATGCGCGCCTCCGCTTCCGCTGAGAGTTCGGCATCGGCAAGCAGGCCTTTTGCGAGCAGTGCATCATCTTCAGCGAAAGGAGCGGAGAATGGCGTGGCGGGAACTGACGACATGATATCAGGCCTTTTTTGAAACTGACGCGATGATCTGAAGAATATCTCAAGCGCAGAACGGTTTCATCCGTTGTTTTGATCTTTTGAAGGCGATATATCCCGTCATACCGGCGTAGCACTGGATTAAATCATGCTTGATCGTATCGACAGGCGGCTTCTCTCCATTCTGCAGGCAGATGGCAGGATTGCCGCCGTGGAACTGGCCGAAACCGTTGGGCTTTCACCCACCGCCACGGGTGAGCGGGTGAAGCGATTGGTGCGTGAGGGTTACATCACCCAGTTCCGCGCGCATCTTGATCCGGGTAAGCTCGGGCTTGGGCTTCTGGTCTTCGTCGAAGTCTACCTCGACAAGACCACGCCTGATGCGTTCGAGAAGTTTGCCGCTGCGGTGCGCCGTGCCCCCGAAGTGCTGGAGTGCCACATGGTCGCTGGTGGGTTCGATTATCTTGTGAAAACGCGGGTGGCCGACATGGTGGCTTACCGCCGCTTCCTTGGCGAGGTGCTGCATGCTTTGCCCGGCGTGCGCGAAACCCGCACCTACGCGGTGATGGAAGAGGTCAAGACAGATGGGCTCTTGCCTGTGTGAGTGACTTGGCTCAGTGAAAATTTCGCCCTTTCGGCATGGCCTTGCGGGTTTGATCTGCGGCAAGGTCAGCAGCGAGCGCGGGTTCATCCCTAAGCAGAGCTTCGATGGCGAGGGTCTTGGCGAAGCTGATGCGCCGCGCGCCAACCCCGCGCCCGCCGACCCCGGATGACTTTGACCCGCGTGCATCATTTCCGGGCCGCTTGACCTCGTCGGCGCGGGCGAGTGCGGCCATGGTGTTTGCCGACGTATTGCCCGCTTCCGCGATCATTGCCAGATAACCGGAGAAATCCTCCAGCCGCTCGGCAATCACATGCATCACTCCGGATTCGCGCTGCACGCGACCGGTCACGGCGGTCAACCGGCCGCCGAGGATCACGGGCCGGAAGCGCTCGAACAGGGATGGCCAGATGATGACGTTGGCGATGCCGGTCTCATCCTCCAGCGTCATGAAGATCACGCCCTTGGCCGAGCCGGGCCGCTGGCGCACCAGCACCAGCCCGGCGATGGTGACGCGCGCACCATTCGGCACATCAAGCAGCTTCTCGTGTGGGGTCAGGCGCATGTCGTTGAAGCGCCCGCGCAGGAAAGAAACCGGATGGGCTTTCAACGACAGCGACAGATGGGTGTAGTCCTCGACCACCTCGCCGCCGGGTGGCATCGGCGGCAGAGCCATGTCGGGTTCGCGTTCGGGCTGGCTGGCGGCGGCAAACAATGGCAGATCGTCCTTGTCGCCGCTATGGCGCAGGCCCTTGATGGCCCAGAGCGCATCGCGCCGGTTGAGGCCAAGCGAGCGGAAGGCATCCGCTTCGGCCAACCTCTCCATCACGTCCGGAGCCAGGCCCGTGCGCAGCCATAGGTCGCGCACGGAATCATAGCCGTGCCTGCGGTGGGTCTCGATGGCCACGAGCACCTCACGCTGCAAGCCCTTCACCTGCCTGAAGCCAAGCCTCAACGCCTGATGGCCGATGATGTCATCCGCCATGTCGGCGTGGAGCGGGTGCAGGCGAGGACGTGCAACAGGGTCTGGTGCTTCCAGAGTGCAGTCCCAACATGAGGCATTGATATCGATCGGACGGACCTCGATGCCATGCTCGCGGGCGTCGCGGACGATCTGCGAGGGCGCGTAAAAGCCCATCGGCTGAGCATTGAGCAGCGCGCAGGCGAAGACATCCGGATAGCGGCATTTGAACCAGCAGGAGGCATAGACCAGCAGCGCGAAGCTGGCGGCATGGCTCTCGGGGAAGCCATACTCGCCGAAGCCCTCGATCTGGCGAAAGCAGCGCTCGGCGAATTCGCGATCATAGCCGCGCGCTACCATGCCCTCGATCATCTTCGCTGCAAAGCTGCCAATCGTGCCGACGCGCCGGAAGGTTGCCATGGCGCGGCGCAGCCGGTCGGCCTCGCCCGGCGTGAAGCCGGCAGCGACAATGGCGATCTTCATCGCCTGCTCCTGAAAGAGCGGCACGCCGAGCGTCTTGCCAAGCACCCGCTCCAGTTCGTCCGCCGGGCCATGTTCGGGTGAGGGCGATGGATAGGACACGCTTTCCAGCCCTTGCCTGCGCCTGAGGTAAGGATGCACCATGTCGCCCTGGATCGGTCCGGGCCGGACGATTGCGACCTCGATCACAAGATCATAGAACTTTGCCGGCTTCAGACGTGGCAGCATGGACATCTGTGCACGGCTCTCGATCTGGAAAACGCCGAGCGTGTCGGCGCGCTGGATCATGGCGTAGACAGCCTGATCCTCGGCTGGAAGTGTTGAAAGTTGCAATCGTTTTGCCGGCATATAGAATTGCTCGTGCAGATCAAAACAGCCACGCAGGCAGGACAGCATGCCAAGCGCCAGCACGTCGACCTTGAGGATGCCAAGCGTATCGAGATCGTCCTTGTCCCACTCGACCACGGTGCGACCTGCCATGGCGGCGTTCTGGATCGGGATGACCTCATCGAGCCGCGACTGGGTCATGACGAAGCCGCCGACATGCTGCGACAGGTGGCGAGGAAAGCCAGATATGTCCTCGCAGATGCGCATGACATGGGCGATGCGGGTTTCATCCGGATCAAGCCCGAGGCGCTTGACCTCGCCCGGCTTGACGGCAGCATCGCTCCAGCCCCAGATCGAGCCTGACAGCGCCGACACCATGTCCTCGGACAGCCCGAAGACCTTGCCGACCTCACGCACGGCTGAGCGGGCGCCATAGGTGATGACGCTGGCAGCTAGCCCTGCGCGGTGGCGGCCATAGCGGGCGTAGATGTACTGCATCACCTCCTCGCGGCGCTCATGTTCGAAATCGACATCGATATCAGGCGGCTCGCGACGCTCGGCCGAGATGAAACGCTCGAACAGGAGGTCATGCTTCGTGGGGTCGACCTCGGTGATGCCAAGGCAGAAACAGACCGAGGAATTGGCGGCCGAGCCACGCCCCTGGCACAGGATGCCGCGCGCCCTGGCAAAACGTACGATGTCATGGACGGTGAGAAAGTAGGGCGCGTAATCAAGCCCGGCGATCAATTTCAGCTCGTGATTGAGGATGATGGCGATGCTGGCGGGCACCTTGTCATAGCGCTGCCGCGCGCCCTCCCACGTGTAGTGTTCGAGTGCGGCTTGTGCAGTTGCAAACCCTTCACGCGTTTCTTCCGGGTATTCATAGGACAGTTGGCTCAGGCAAAAGTCGATGCCGTTGATCAGCCGCAAGGTCTCGGTGATGGCTTGGGGTATGTGGCGGAATAGCCGTGTCATCTCGGCAGGTGATTTCAGATGGCGTTCGGCATTGGCCTCAAGCCGTCGGCCTGCCTGATCGAGCGCAAGACCCAGCCTGATGCAGGTCAGCACATCGAGAACATCCTTGCGAGTAGGAACGTGACAAAGCGCATCGCCAAGCGCAATCGGCGGAATGCACAGTGACCGCGCCAAAGTCAGGCGCGCCGCCATGCGGCGACGCGGTGCGGGGCCATAGGTCGTGCTGAGCCCAAGCCAGATGTAGGGGGCAGCGATGCTGATCAGATCAAGCAGTGTCTTCAAGGGTTGCGAGTGCGGATTATCATTTGCCGGCAATTTAAGTGGTTGCGAGAGCTCCTCCGTTGTTTGTGCGTGAAGGGGTTTCAGTTTGCGTTGCTGGGCTGCAAGCTCGGCCTGCTCATCCGCTTCAAGCGTGCTGCCGGGCATGATGATGATGCTGAGGCCTGCCGAATGGGCGATGACATCGGCCAATGTGAGGTGACATAAACCTTTGGGTGCACGGGAATTGCCAAGGGTGAGCAGCCTGCAAAGCCTGCCATAGGCGGTGCGGTCACGCGGATAGACGATGAGATCGGGTGTGCCGTCGCAGAGCACCAGCCTGCAGCCGACAAGATATTTCAACCCCGTGGTCGAAGGTCCATCCTTGCGGCCTTGCCACTCGCGCCATGCGGCATAGGCGCGGACGACGCCCGCCAGCGAATTGCGGTCGGCGATGCCGATGCCGGCCAGGCCAAGCTCTGCGGCGCTACCCATCATCTCCTCCGGGTGCGAGCCACTGCGCAGGAAGGAGAAGTTGGTGGTGACGGCCAGTTCGGCATAAGCGGTCATGCTGCTCACCCGAACAGGCCGTGCATGAACCAGCGTGGTGGGCTTTGGCCTTCTGCGCGATAAAGCCCCTCTCGATAGAGCCAGAAGCGCCGCCCCTGACGATCTTCGGCACGGAAATAATCGCGTGTTTGCGGTGTCTTTGCCTGCGGTGCTTTCGCCATGTTCCACCACGGTGCGGTCAGCCGCTCTGGCCCTTCGACCGCCGCCACGTCATGCAACACGCGCCGCCAGCGGAAGCGCAGGGGCGGGCCGTCCGGCACCGAGGCAATGGTTTCGATGGGTTCCGGCTGCCGAAACAACAGAAGTGGGCGGTCTGGCGGCTCGGCTTCAGCTCGCGTCGGGTTCCAGCAGGGTGAGAATTTGCCCGGTGAAGGGAACTTTCCCGAGTCAGCAATCACGGCAGGCACGAGGCCTGCTGCCTGCTCGGGCAGATGCGCATCCAGCGCCGCAAACCCCAGCACCGCGCCTTCGCCAAGCCGTGCGCCCAAGCGGTCGATCAGGCGCGCCAGATCCTCCGTTCCGGCGCTGGCATCGAGTGTCGCGGCGGCTTCATCGAGCCGGACTGCTTCCAGCACCGAAAGCCGCACCACATCGAAGCCGAAAGCGATATCGCGCTCATCCGCGCCCAGTTTCAGCCGCTCGTGAAACAGCGTGGCCATGTCGTTTGCGTCGCGCGTAGGCCGGCTCGCACCCGCCTGAATGCGGAACACGGCCCCGTCGACGCGGAACAGTGTGATTTCCAGCCGGCGCGCGCCATCGCCGTGGCCTTGCAGCAGCTTCGCCATCTCGGCTGTCAGCTTGTGGATGGTGCGGGTGACATCCTCCATCGTGAGGATGGGATCGAAAAAGCGCCGCTCGGTGACATAGGGCGGCGCTTCGAGCCGTGGCGTGATGGCTGAATGGGTCAGCCCGAAGGCGGCTTCCATGCGCGCGATCACCTGCCGACCGAAGCGGGCGGCAATGGGCGCGCGCGGCCTGAGCCAGATATCCTCGATGCGGGTGAGGCCTGCGACCCTGAGACCTTCCATGATGTCGGGCGCGATGCCCAGCGCTGCCACGGGCAAGGGTCGCAGCGCTGCTTCCTCATGGCCGGGCTTGCAAAGCCGTGCGGCATCGGGAGCGAAGCGGGCCAGCGCCCAGGCGGCTTCTGGTGTGCCGGCCAGCGCGGCGCGCGGCGTAGTGAAGCCTTGGCGACGCAGCCGCTCAAGCGCATCGGCCATCAAGCTGGCCTCGCCGCCGAACAGGTGCGCGCAGCCGGTGATGTCCAGCACCACGCCATCCGCCCCGTCGGTGGCGGCCAATGGCGTATAGCGCCGGGTCCAATCTGCCACCGCCACGATCAATCGCGCATCGGCCACATGGTCGGCGTCAGCAACGCGCAAGGCAGGTTTGAGCGCGCGGGCATCGGCCAGCGACTGGCCACGATGCAGCCCGCAGCGCTTCGCTTCGGCATCGACGGCATCAAGCCGGAGCGCGCCCTTGAGCTTCAGCACCAGCGCGAGAGGTTCGGGCGCAGTCTGTCCCTCAGCCCGCTCGCGCCGCCTGACCCGGTCGGTTGGCAGATGCGGCAGCCAGAGGCAGAGATAGCGGCGGGCGTGATAAGTCTCGTGTGTCATGGTTCCAGTCCAGATCGAAGGTGGCAGGTTCGCCGCCGCGGCGGCGCAAGAGTTCGGCTGTGAAGGCGGGGTTGGTCGGCTCGCTCGCAAGGCCGCTGACACTGGCAAGACCATTGGCGCTCGGACGGGCGGCAATCTGCCAGCGTGTCTCAGCCGCGCTGGCGATGCGGGAGCCTGCACCGCCTTCGCCGATGATGGCGAGAATGGCGGGTATGCCGCCGCTCCGTGCCGCCAGCACCAGCCGGCGCGAGGCAGTCAGGTCATAAGCGCGGGGCAGGCGGGCGAAGATGCCGATGACTGCGGTCAGAGCGCCGCAGCGCAAGCCCTCCTCGATGGCCCACAAGGCTTCGACTGCCCGGCGTGGGCACAAGAGCAGGAGCCGCTCCGGATCAAGCCCGAAACTGGCCAACCCGTGTCCATAGGGCAGACCGCTCTCCGGACCAGACATGCCTTCCATCACGATCAGCATGCGTCCATGCTGCAAAGGGACCTTCTGTCCATTGCCGGTAAGGCTTGCCCGCAGGGCGAGCGCCAGCGCGAATGCCAGCGCCGCAGCCCCATCACCGGCCTCGCGCGCCGTGATTTCATGCAGGGCAGCACGGCGCAGGCCAAGCTCCGGCGCATCGGTGCCAAGACTGAAATGGCTGATGTCTGCACCAACTGATAACTGGCCAGTGCCTTCCAGCCGCGCCAGCGTCCCGCGCAGGGTTGCAAGTCGCGCTTCTGTCAAAGGGCGCGAAAGCTGTTTGTCTTCAGGCCAAAAGGGTTCGCTTCCAGCGGATGGCTCCGCCAGATCCGATCGTTCGACGATCATTGTGCATACTCTATGTTCTGTTTATGTTCCTATCAAAACCAGCAAACAGGATTTGAGTCAAGCGCTTGCATGACTGTTGCAACACGAGCCCGCAGACATGACCTGTCGACTTGGCCCCGTTGACTTGGCCTTGATGCCAGCTTGTGTTTCAAGTCCGAACGGATTTATGAGCATCGGAAACCAGCAATCCCACAACAGGACTTCACGCCATGCGTATTGATGCCATCTCCATCGGCAAGAACCCGCCCCACGAGGTCAATGTGGTGATCGAGGTCGCGATTGGCGGCGAGCCGATCAAGTACGAGATGGACAAGGAGGCCGGCACGCTCGTGGTCGACCGCTTCCTCTACACGCCGATGCGCTATCCCGGCAATTACGGCTTCATTCCGCACACGCTGTCGGAGGATGGCGATCCGTGCGACGTGCTGGTGGCCAATACCAGGCCGATCATTCCCGGCGCTATCATCGCGGTGCGCCCGATCGGCGTCCTGATGATGCAGGACGAGGCGGGTGGGGATGAAAAGATTCTGGCCGTGCCGGTGCCAAAGCTGACCAAGCGCTACGAGAACGTGCACAACTACACCGACATGCCGCAGATCACGCTCGACCAGATCCAGCACTTCTTCGAGCACTACAAGGATCTGGAACCGGGCAAGTGGGTCAAGCTGACAGGCTGGGGTGATGCCGACAAGGCACGGCAGCTGATCACCGAAGCGATGGACCGGGCCAAGGCGCAGAAGGGCTGATTGCGAGGCAACCATGATAACGCGTGCTCTCGTGCCGCCCGCGTTCCGCGCGGCCAGCGAAAAGCTCAGGTTCTCACCGGGCGTCCTGTCAGGCAGTCATGTCTTTCTGACAGGCCAGACGGGCAGCGCCCCCGATGGCCGGATGCCGGATGATCCGGCAACACAGTTCAGGAACGCCTTCGACAAGATCGGCCTTGTGCTCAATGAGGCCGAGCTGTCATTCGACGCGATTGTCGAAATGACCACCTATCATGTCGGCTTGCGTGAGCATTTCGACCTGTTCGACGTGATCCGCCTCGAATACGTGACCGAGCCTTATCCCGCCTGGACAGCCGTGGAAGTTGCAGGCCTCAGGCGTGAGGGCGCGCTTGTCGAAATCCGGGTGATTGCCCAAATTTCTTGACCCATCTTGGTGTCATCCCCGGCGCGCCATGGGCGCGGGAAGGGGATCCATCTTCGTGCAACATGGATCCACTTCCCGGCCTTTCAGGTCGCCGGGGATGACACCTAAATCTACTGGATCGTCACACCTGTCGCCTTGATGATCGGGGTCCAGCGCGCAATCTCGGAGCCGATGAAGCTGCGCAGGCCGGCCGATGTCTGCAACTCGGCGCTGGGCACTTCCGCACCGATTTCCTCAAGCTTGGCCTTCATCACCGGATCATTCAATGCCGCGCGTAGCGCCTTGCCGATGGCATCAACCGCGGCGGGCGGCGTATCCTTGTGGGTGAACATGGCGTTCCAGACGATAACCTTGAAATCGGGCAGGCCGGCCTCCGCGCTGGTGGGCACATCGGGCAGGAGCGGCGCGCGTTTGTCCTGCGCTATGGCCAGCGTCTTGATGGTGCCAGCGCGGGTCTGCGGCGCGACGTTGACGCCCTGGTCGCAGAGATAATCGACCTGGCCGCCGACGAGGTCGTTCATGGCGGGCGCTGTGCCGCGATAGGGCACGCCCTTGGTCTTCACGCCGATGACGGAGTTGAACAGAAGACATGTCGTGTGGCTGACCGAGCCGATGCCGGCATGGGCGTTGTTGGCATCAGCCTGGTTGACCTTGAGCCACTCCACCAGTTCCTTCAGGGTGTTGGCCGGGTGGGTCTTGCGCACGTTGACGAAGATCGGGTTGGTGTTGACCAAGCCGACATGGGCGAAATCTTCAACCGGCTTGTAGCGCAGGTTGGGGTTGAGCGAGACCGCCGCCGCATGGGTGCCGGTGTGGCCGATCAGGATCGTGTGGCCATCGGGGGCCGAGGCGATCAGGCGCTGGCCAGCCAGCGTGCCCGCCGCGCCGACCGCGTTCTCGATCACCACCGCCTGCCCCAGCGTGCGGGCCATGTGCTCGCCGATGAGGCGGCCGACCACATCGGTGGGGCCGCCGGCTGCAAACGGGATCAGCATGGTCACGGGCTTTGTCGGGAAATTCTGCGCCCATGCAGGCGGAGCCAGCACCATGGCGAGGCCGAGGACAAGCGCGCTCTGGCGGAGATATGTCTTGATCATCGTGTTTCGCTCCCTTTGACGTTTCTTGTTTGTGTTGTTGATGTCGGTCTCAGAAAGATCTTGGCAAGCCCAGCATGTGCTCGGCAACGTAGGACAGGATCAGGTTGGTCGAGATCGGTGCAACCTGGTAAAGCCGCGTCTCGCGGAACTTGCGCTCGACATCGTATTCGCAGGCGAAGCCGAAGCCGCCGTGGAACTGGAT
>JBOFFB010000082.1:0-1977 GCA_051648385.1 Allobosea sp. | reverse complement strand
TTGCACCAGCCTCCTTCTTGTTGATCTTCTCGGCGTTCTTGAGCGGATAGAGGATGTTGGCGTATTTTGCGCCCGTTTCCGGATTGATGATGCGGCGGAACGAGAAGACATAGTCCGACGCCTTGAAGTCCTCGCCATTGGACCACTTGGCGTTCGGCCTGATCTTGAACGTATAGACCGTGCCGTCCTGGCTCTCGGTATGACTCGTCGCCACGCCGTAGACGACCTCGCCCTTGGCGTTGTGGATCATCAGCCCGTCATGCAGGTCACGCGACAGATGCGATTCAACCGTCGTCTGCGACTTCTGCGGGTCCATTGTCTCCGGGTCACCATCCTGGCCCCGGTTAAAAGTCACCTGCGCCAGCGCGGCAGAGGACAGCATCGTGGCGGCGGCAAGCGCGGCAATGCGGATGAAATGGCCAGAATGGAACATGATGGCTTCTCCCTGCGTGTATGGTGTCAGCGCCGCGAACGAGCGTTTGATCACGAACTAAGCGCGGAAAGCCGCGTCGCGCAACGGCTTTCCGCCGTTTACGGATAGGCGAGAGAACCATCAGGCTTGCGGGCGAGTTTGCGCTCCCAATGCACGTAGCGATCGGTGGCGAGATACGCTTCGTCGATTTCGACGCCCCAGCCCACACGACCGGGCCTTGGCTCCAGATATCCGCCAACCGGGACGTAGGGATCGACCACGTAACTGCCATCCACACGGTTCTGCGTCGTGTGGTAGCTGCCGAAATGATCGAGATAAGCGCCGCCCGGCAACCGGTATTCAAGGATCTTGAAGTTGGTGCAGGCGAGGCAGAAGTGCAGGTTGATGGCGGCGGCGAGCGGACCCATCGGGTTATGGGGTGCCATCATCACGAAATGCGCCTCGGCGATGGCCGCGATACGCCGCATCTCAGTGATACCGCCCACCACGCAGATATCCGGCTGGATGATGTCTGCGCCCTGTGCCGTCAGAAGCGCGAGGAATTCGTAGCGGTTGTAGAGCGACTCGCCGGTCGCCAGCGGCACGTTGAGCCGGCTCTTCAGTGCCCTCCACGCCGGGATATGCTCCGGGCGGATCGGCTCCTCGTAGAAGAGCGGATCGAAGGGAGCGAGCGCGTTGCCGAGCTGGACCGCCTGATGGGGCTCGAAGAGCTTGGCATGTGCATCGAAAGCAAGTTCGATGCTGTCGGGGATGGCCTTGCGCAACGCGCCGACATACTCCGCCGTCTTGCGCACCACCTCGCCGAAACGCGGCACGTGGATATCGCCGCGAAACGGGCTGAGCTTGACCGCCTCGATGCCATGGCTCGCCTGCAGCGACAGGATCTGGTCGCGCGCTTCCGGGACATCCGGCGCGGTGTAGAGGCCTTGATAGACCTTGACCCGGTCGCGCACCGCGCCGCCGAGCAGCTGATAAACCGGGACGTTGAGCGCCTTGCCATTGAGGTCCCAAAGCGCGTGATCGATGGCGGACATGGCCGCGAGGCCAAGCGCGCCTGGCGGAAACCGCGCCTGCTGCTGGAGTTTCAGCATCAGGTACTCGATGCGCCGCGCATCCTCACCGGCAATCTGCAGTGCCAGGTAGTCGAGCAGCGGCGGCAGCGCGCGATCAGGCCCATGGTTGTAGCACTCGCCCCAGCCGGTCAGCCCGTCTTCGCTGTCGAGCGCTACCAGCACGCGGGGGCGGTTGATGTCGGCGCTCATGAAACTGCGAAGGCGGGTGATACGCATGGATTGGCTCCGTGCCGATTTGTCAGACAAATCTGCATGTCGGCCCTGATTGGTCAATCGCGCTACTTCATCTCCACGCCATCGAAAGCCAGCACCTCTCCAGCGAGATAGAGCGATCCTGTAATCAGGATACGCGGCGGGGCCTCGAAGGCGATATCGCCGATCCGCGCCAGCGCTTCCGCGAGGCTCGACGCTGTCGTCGCCCTGAGGCCTGCCACTTCCGCCATGCGCGCCACATCAGCGGGACTGCGCGCC
>JBOFFB010000081.1:0-12128 GCA_051648385.1 Allobosea sp. | reverse complement strand
ACGATGGGCGCGCCGCACAGGTGTGTCACACCATGGTCGGCGATGGCATCGAACATCGCTTTGGCCCGCACCTGCCTGAGGCAGACATGGGTGCCTGCCACCACCGAGATCGACCATGGAAAGCACCAGCCGTTGCAGTGGAACATCGGCAGTGTCCACAGGTAGACCGGGTGCTTGGCCATCGAGCAGGTGACGATGTTACCGAGCGCCAGAAGATGCGCACCGCGATGGTGATAGACCACGCCCTTGGGGTCGCCCGTGGTGCCGGAGGTGTAGTTGAGCGCGATGGCGTCCCACTCGTCCGGCGGGGGCTGCCAGATGAAATCGGGATCACCACTTGCCAGCAGCGCTTCGTATTCCGTGGAGCCCAGCAACTCGCCTGGCCCATCAAACACCGGGTCGTCATAATCGATGACAATCGGCTTGTGCTTGGCCATGTCCAGTGCAGGCTTCACCAGCTTGGAAAACTCGCGATCGGTGATCAGCACCTTGGCTTCGCCATGGTCGAGCGAGAACGCGATGATCGCTGCATCAAGTCGTGTGTTGAGCGTGCACAGAACGGCACCCGCCATAGGCACGCCGTAGTGACATTCGAGCATGCCCGGCGTGTTGGCCATCAGCACAGCCACCGTGTCACCGCGCCCGACGCCGAGCTTCGCCAGCGCCGAGGCCAACCGCCGCGCGCGAGTATAGAAATCGGCGTAGCTGCGCCTGAGCGGCCCATGGATGATGGCGATGCGCTCGGGAAAAACGCTTGCCGCCCGCTCGAGGAAGCCCAGCGGCGTCAGCGGCTGGTGGTTGGCCGGGTTCTTGTCAAGGTCGCGTTCATAGGCAGACTGGCTCATGGCGTTTCCTCGCAGGTTGTTTGGCGGCCTATGTGGTCCATCTGTCCGGAGCGGCGATGCCTACAGCAGTCCTCGGATGCCGTCCCATGTCAGCTTGAAACCAACCAGAAGCAGCATGGCATAGATCAGCGGATAGAACTTGGCGACAGTGATGCGTCTGACAAGCCAAATACCCAGCACATTGCCCACGATTGCCACCGGCAACAACGCCATTGAACCCACAAGCGTCTCCCGCGTGATCAGCCCAAGCTGCAGGTAAGGCCAGAGCTTGACGATGTTGATGATGAGGAACAACCAAGCCAGCGTGCCGGCAAAGACGGCGGGCTGTAGCCGCTGTGGCATCATGTAGACCTGCGCGGGCGGCGCGCCGGCATGGGCGACAAAGCTGGTCAGCCCGCACCATAAACCCCAGAAGATACCCATCGCGTCAGGCGCACGATAGGGCGGTCGCTCGGCCAAACCGCGCAGGCGCTGCACCCACCAGTTGAGCGCAAACACCAGAGCGATCACGCCAACCATCAGCTTGAGCCCGGCATCGGAGATCGACGTGACGGTCGCCGCCCCGATCGCCGTGCCGATCAGGCAGCCGATCAGCAGGACCACGAAACTGCGCTTGTCGATATTGCGACGAAAGGCCCAGACCGTGACCAGATCCTGCGCCATCAACACGGGCAGCATGATCGCGGCGGCAACAAGGGGTGGCAAAGCCAGCGCAAACACCGGCAAGCCCAGGACGGCCAACCCGACAAAGCCGCCCTTTGACAAGCCGAAAGCCAGCATGGCGATGGACCCGTAGATCCAGAAGGCGGGAGAGAGCAGAAGTTCAGGCAAGTGCGGTGTCCGTGGTGACACGCACATTGCCTGCAATCATCGGGCCCGACAATGGAGACTGTCGATCACGGTTGCCCGACCGAACCGCTGCACTGGACTGTCATCCGGGTCGAGCCCGGAATGACAAAAAGATAATCACCGCCCGAATGCGGCGTGCAAACGATCCATCTGGCTGGTCAGCGCGTCATTTGCCTGCTTTGGCGGTGTCAGTGGCTGGCTTTCAGCCACCACCATTGTTTCCAGATGCAGCACGCGAGCCTGCATGCGCTGGGAGGCGTCCATCAGTTCGCGCAGGCGCTGCGGCAGAAGCTCAAGCGTTGCATCCGGCGTCGACATGCTGAGATCGGCGATCTTGACGCGGTTCTTCTCGGTTCGAGCCTGATCCGAGGTGATTTCGCCTTCGGACACGGCGCGCTGCACCAGCAGCCAGGACGCGATCTGCATCAGGCGGGTGGTCAGGCGCATGCTTTCGGTGGCGTAGGCCAGCGCCACATCGCGCGGCAGTGTGCGGGATTCTTCGCGACCGGGCCCGTCAAGATAAGCAGCGGTCTCTTCGACAAGCAGCATACCCTCGCGAAACATCGTGCGGAATGCTTCCGACGAAACAAAATTGCGGCCAAACGGGACGGCTTCAGATCTTGAACTTTCGAACATGACGCAACTCTACTCCGGTGTGGGCCGGTTCTGCGCCAATCTGGCACAGTTGTCCGGGATCGTCACCACCATCGCAAGGATAGCGCCATTCGCGGCAAAAAGCTGGGTAAGGTCTGGTTAAGGTTAACGCCGCTCGAGATCCCGCACAGACAAAAAAAGAGCCGCTCGAAAGCGGCTCGAAGGTCAACAGGGAGGCGTCAAACAGAGTGACAGGAGCCACTCGACGTCCAGAAATCCGGACAACTCATTCATACTTTGGAATCCTTAAGGATCCGTTAACGCCAACCCCTCAGCTCTTGAAGAAAAGGTCCGCTGCACTCTTCGACGCTTGTTTGGAGGCGCGTGTCGCAATAAGGCGCTCGATCTCTGCCTTGAGTGCCTCGATCCGGCGGTCGATGTCCTCGAGCGAAAGCGCCCCCAGGTCCTGTCCGATCTCGTGCACAGATACCTTGCGCGGCTTGTCATCATCAATGGTCATGCTCATCGGCGCGTCTCCTGCGTTGATCGGACCCTCAAAATCGACATATCAGGGCAACTCGAGAATTTCAGCCCACTTTGTCGTTCTCTTGTCGTCAAGCCGTGCAAGGCGCATGGACAGGCTAGCGAGACGCAACTATAAGGCAGGTGTTCCCTGCATGGTTGATGTCGTGAACGCTCCGGCCCGCCCGCCGGTTCGGAGCACGAAGAGTTTTGCCACAACGGTTTTTGATTGCCGGAAAACGCCCCGGAGGCGTCGGCATGGAGGCTCGACAATGTCCCAGAATGCGCCGCTGATGCCCAAGGCGACTGCCGTGTGGTTGGTCGAAAATACATCGTTGAGCTTCGAGCAGATTGCGGATTTCTGCAAGCTGCACCCGCTTGAGGTGAAAGGCATTGCTGACGGGGAGGTTGCGACAGGCATCAAGGGCCTTGATCCGATCAGCACAAACCAGCTCACCCGCGAAGAGATCGAACGGGCTCAGGGCAATGCCGACCATCGCCTGAAGCTGGCCGAGCCGAAGGTGCGCGTGCCCGAAATGAAGAAGGTGCGCGGCCCACGCTACACGCCTGTCTCGAAGCGTCAGGACCGGCCAAACGCGATTCTCTGGCTGCTGCGCAACCACGCCGAGCTCAAGGACGCCGCCGTGATGCGCCTGGCCGGCACGACCAAGCACACCATCCAGCAGATTCGTGAGCGGACACACTGGAATTCGACGCAGCTCAGCCCGCTTGACCCCGTCACCCTCGGATTGTGCTCGCAGGTTGATCTCGACATGGAAATCTCGCGCGCCAACAAGGACCGCCCCAAGGTCGAACCCGAACTTGGGCCCACCTTGCTGTCGGCGGAAGCCTCGCTGGCGCCGGAAGAAACCGATGACACAAAGGCACGCAAGCCCGACGTGCAGCACACAGCTGCGTCGGTGTTTGGCAAGCTCAAGCAGCTGAAGACCGACGACGACGCCTGAGGCATAACCCATGGCAATGGCGGGCGGCCTGAGCTTCATCTTTCTGGGCACGGGTGCGCCACCCGTGTCACTGCGCCGGGCAGGCCCGTCACATCTGGTGCGCGGCGGCGGGCAGACCATATTGGTTGATTGCGGGGCACGCGTTGCCCATCAACTGGTCGAGGCAGGCGTGCGCGCTGCCGAGATCGACGCGCTGATCGTCACGCATCTGCATTCCGACCATATCGTCGACTTCTACCAACTGGTCATCACCAGCTGGCATCAGGGCCGCGACCGGCCATGGCGCGTGATTGCACCCCAGCCCGTGATCAAGGCCTTGAGGGCACATTACGCCGCTTATGACGACGAGCGCACCTTGCGCATCGCTTTCGAAAAACGACCCTCAGCCACCGGGCTTGATGTCAGTTTCGAGGAACTGCGCGAGGGCACCCTTGCCGGTTTTGGCGACTTGCGGGTCAGTGCCTTCGAGGTCGACCATGCGCCAGTCCACCCGGCCTTTGGGCTTACGTTCAACCTTGGCGGCAACAGCATCGTGTTTTCAGGTGACACAAGGCCATGCGCTGCACTGGAAAAGGCTGCGGCGCGAGCCGATGTCTTCGTGTGCGAGGTTTATGTCGAGCGCGAAATGCCGGTGACGGCTGGCGTGCGCAGTGCCGAAACCGTGCAGGCGGTCAAGAGCTACCACATGACGCCTGATGAGATCGCCGCTGTTGCAACTCGCGCAAGCGTTAAGGCTGTCGCACTAACCCACATCGTGCCACCGGGAGCTGACACTGGGCTTCTGCTCAGCGATGTGCGGGCAGGCGGCTACACCGGCCCGTTGATCGTCAGCGAAGACCTGATGACACTGACCTTGCCGGACCGCACCGTGCGCTGGAAAGGCATGGCGCTGAGCTTCTGAACCGTGTTGCTGTCAGGCTCCCACGCCATGCGCCTTCAGTGATACGGCAATCTCGTCGAGCACAGCCGGGTCGTCGATCGTGGCCGGCATGGTCCAGTTCTCGCCATCGGCGATTTTCTTCATGGTGCCGCGCAGGATCTTGCCTGAGCGCGTCTTCGGCAACCTCGCCACCGTCACGGCAAGCTTGAATGCCGCCACCGGCCCGATCCTGTCGCGCACCAGCTGCACCAGCTCCTTCTCGATCTGCGCATGGGCCGTGGTGATACCGGATTTCAGCACCACGAACCCGCACGGCGCTTCGCCCTTCAGCACATCGGCGATGCCGATCACGGCGCATTCCGCCACCGCCGGATGCGAGGCCAGCACCTCTTCCATGCCGCCGGTCGAAAGGCGGTGCCCGGCGACGTTGATGATGTCGTCGGTCCGGCCCATGATGTAGAGGTAGCCGTCTTCATCGATATAACCCGCGTCGGCGGTCTTGTAGTAGCCGGGGAAGTCGGCGAGGTAGGCCTCGCGGAAACGTGCATCGGCGTTCCACAGCGTTGGGAAGGCACCTGGTGGCAGCGGCAGCTTGACGATGATCGAGCCCATCTTGCCGGTCGGTACAGGCTTTCCGGCTTCGTCCACCACCTCGATGGCATACCCTGGCATCGGTACCGTTGGCGAGCCGTGCTTGACCGGCAGTTGGCCAAGCCCAAGCGGATTGCCGACCATGCACCAACCCGTCTCGGTCTGCCACCAATGGTCGATCACCGGACGCTGCAGGATGCTCTCGGCCCATTTCACCGTGTCCGGGTCAGCCCGCTCTCCGGCGAGGAACAGAGCGCGGAAATGCGGCAGCTTCGCCCTGTCGAGCAGCTTCGCATCCGGGTCTTCCTTGCGGATGGCGCGGAACGCCGTCGGCGCGGTGAACAGCGCCACCACATTGTGCTCTGCGATGACGCGCCAATAGACACCGGCATCGGGCGTTCCCACAGGCTTGCCTTCGAACAGGATCGTGGTGCAACCCGCCAGCAGCGGCGCATAGACGATATACGAGTGTCCGACGACCCAGCCGACATCGGACGCCGCCCAGAACACCTCACCCGGCTTGACGCCGTAAAGATTGTGCATCGACCAGTTGAGCGCCACCATGTGCCCGCCATTGTCGCGCACCACGCCCTTGGGTTTGCCGGTCGTGCCCGAGGTGTAAAGCACATAGAGCGGATCGGTGGCCTTGACCTCCACACAGGGTGCCATGCGGCCATCTGCTTTGGCAGCGCTGACTGCATGCCCCCAATCGATATCCTGGCCCTCGATCAGGGCCGCCGCCAGTTGTGGTCGTTGCAGCACAAGGCAGGCGTCGGGCTTGTGTGCGGCTTCGGCAATCGCGCCATCCAGCAGCGGTTTGTAGGCGATGACGCGCTGGCCCTCGATGCCGCAGGAGGCGGCAAGGATGGCTTTCGGTGTCGCATCATCGATGCGTGTGGCAAGCTCCTTGGCCGCAAAGCCGCCGAACACCACAGAATGCACCGCACCGATGCGGGCGCAGGCCAGCATGGCAAACACCGCTTCGGGGATCATCGGCATGTAGAGGATGACCCGGTCACCCTTGGCAATGCCCATGCCGGACAGCACGGCAGCCAGTGTTGCCACCTCATGCTTGAGTTCGGCATAACTGATGCTGCGCGTGGTGCCGGTGACAGGACTGTCGTAGATCAGCGCCGCCTGCGCTCCGCGCTCGCCATCGGCATGGCGGTCAACAGCGTTGAAACAGGTGTTGCAGGTGGCATCGCCGAACCAGCGGCCATAGATGCCCTGCGTGCCATCGAAAATGGTTGTGGGTGGCTTGATCCAGTCGATTGCCCCGGCAGCCTTGGCCCAGAACGCCTCAGGCGCGGCCTGCCAGGACGCGTAGGTCTGGTGATACCGGCTATCTGTCATCGCGTTTCTCCCGGACGTGGCCACCTTCTGGACGGGTGGTGCGCATATCTCACATCATGCCGCTGGCTTGGCGTCGAGAGCAACTTTGGGCGAAACACGCACAAAAAAGCCCGGGCGAACCCGGGCTTTTCAAACCGACATTCGAGGCAATGCCTCGCAAGGGTTCACTTCTTGAAGCTGATGCCGCTGAACTTGTTGTTGAAGCGCGACAGACGACCGCCGCGGTCCATCAGTGTCTGGGTGCCACCGGTCCAGGCTGGATGTGTCTTCGGGTCGATGTCGAGGTTCATTTTGTCGCCCTCTTTGCCATAGGTCGACCGTGTGGTGTATTCTGTTCCATCGGTCATCACGACCTTGATGAAATGGTAGTTCGGGTGAATATCCGCTTTCATGGCGAGCCTCTTGAGCGCAGAAGCGGACTTGCGTCACATCAATATGACGGTTAGCCCTTCATGCGACGATGTCTGTGAAGTTGGCGGGTCATAACTGAACCTACCGGGAGACGCAAGTTGCGAAAGCCGCTGAAGGGATCATTGTCGTCGTCAACCGACGCACCGCGCGCACCGATGTCGGCGCTGAAAGCGCTGTTGCCTTATGTAATGCGCCACAAGGGGCGGATATCAGGCGCCATCCTGGCACTGCTTGTGGCGTCGCTGGCGACGCTGACACTGCCGCTTGCCGTGCGCCGGGTCATAGAAACAGCATTTGAGACCGGCAACACAGCCTTGAAGGACTACTATTTCATGACGCTGATAGGCGTCGTGTTTGTTCTCGCACTGGCCAGTTCAGCCCGCTATTACCTCGTCATCACCCTTGGCGAGCGCATCGTGGCATCGGTCCGGCAGGATGTCTTCCGCCACCTGACTACGCTTGATGCCGCCTTTTTCGACCGCACCAAATCCGGCGAGATCGTCTCGCGGCTGTCAGCCGACACCACCAAGATCCAGTCAGCCTTTGGAGCCTCCGCCTCGATCGCCCTGCGCAACGTGCTGCTGTTCAGCGGCGCAACCGTGATGATGATCATCACCAGCCCGCGCCTGTCGATGCTGGTGCTGGCCGCCATCCCGATCATCGTGGTGCCGCTGGTTCTTTCAGGGCGCGGCGTGCGCAAGCGTGCGCGCCTTGCACAGGACAAGCTGGCTGATGCATCAGCCTTTGCCACCGAAGCCATCGGGGCATCACGCACCATGCAGGCGTTCGGCGCCGAGGCTGAGACCACGCGCCGCTTCGGCATCGCAGCTGAAAACGCCTTCGAGGCTGCGCGGCAATCGACCGCCTCGCGTGCCTGGCTCTCGGGTTTCGGCATTTTCATGGTTTCGGCCAGCGTCGTGTGGGTGCTGTGGACCGGCGCTGCCGATGTGCTGGCGGGCACCATGAGCGGCGGCCGACTGTCGCAATTCGTGCTCTATGCGGTGTTCGCTGCCAGCGCGCTCGGGCAGCTTTCGGAAGTCTACGGCGAAGTCCAGGCGGCCGCTGGTTCTGCGGGACGCATCGGCGAGTTGCTGGCCGCACGGCCCGCCGTCGCTTCGCCGCCCAACCCTGCACCCCTGCCCTCGCGCATTTCCGGCGCGCTATCCTTCAGCCATGTCACCTTTCGCTATGCTGGCCGCGACGATGCCGCGCTCGATGACTTCACCTTGCATGTGAAACCCGGCGAACGGGTGGCCCTCGTCGGCCCGTCCGGCGCGGGAAAAAGCACTGTTCTGCAACTGGCGCTGCGCTTCTACGATCCCCAGTCCGGCGTCATCACGGTCGACAACATCGCCGCGACCGGTGCGGACCCAACCGATTGGCGGCGCGCCTTTGCGCTGGTCCCGCAAGACCCTGTCGTCTTCGGCACCACGGTGCGCGACAACATCCGCTATGGCCGCCCCGAGGCCAACGACACCGACGTGCTCGAGGCCGCCGGTCTTGCCGCCGCCCATGACTTCATCACCGCTTTGCCGCAGGGCTACGACACCGAGATCGGCGAACGCGGCGTGACGCTCTCTGGCGGCCAGCGCCAGCGCCTCGCCATCGCCCGCGCCATTCTGAAGGACGCACCGATCCTGCTGCTGGATGAGGCGACATCGGCGCTTGATTCCGAAAGCGAGCGCGCGGTGCAACTGGCCCTTGAAGGCTTGATGCGAACCCGGACCACGCTGGTCGTGGCCCACCGCCTCGCGACGGTACTGTCAGCCGATCGCATTGTGGTGATCGACGGTGGCCGCATCGTCGAGGAAGGCCGTCACGAACAGCTTGTGGCGCGCGGTGGGCTTTATGCGCGCCTCGCCGAGCTGCAATTCGGTGGATTGGAGTAACGCCAAAGTTTTCTATGCTACATCACGCCAATGTTGCGCCCATTCCGCCTGCTTGCCGCCGCCTTCGACCGTTTCATCGCCCATGATGGCTGGGCGATCGCGAGCCATATCGCACTTTCGGTGCTCATGTCGTTGTTTCCCTTCCTCATCCTTGTCACCGCTCTGGCAGGCCTGTTTGGCTCCGAGAATCTGGCCAATGAGGTGGCGCGGCTCCTGCTCGAAGCCTGGCCGAAAGAAGTGGCGCTGCCCATCGCCAACGAGATCCGCTCGGTGCTGACCAGCATCAGGCGTGACGCACTCGCAATTGGCGCAGTCTTGTCGCTGTATTTCGCTTCATCGGGCGTCGAGGCGCTGCGCATCGGCCTCAACCGCGCCTATGAGGCCTATGAATGGCGCAGCTGGTGGCTGACGCGGCTTGAATCGATTGGTTTCGTGATCGCGGCGGCATTGGCGATGATCGCCTTCGCCTTCCTCATCGTGCTGTTCCCGCTCGGCTGGCGCACACTCCTGCGCTGGCTGCCCGCCCTTGAATCGATCAGTGGCCTCGTGGCCTTCAGCCGCCTCCTCCTCGCCACTGCCATCATTGTCGCGGCGCTCATCATCGCGCACCGGCTCTTGCCGGCCGGTCACATGCGCTGGTCACAGCTCTGGCCCGGCATCTGCTTCACGCTGGCATCGTGGCTGCTGGGTGGCCTGCTGTTCGGTGCCTATATCGACTCGTTCGCCAGCGCCTACGTCACGACCTATGCGGGCCTAGCCACGGCCATGATTGCGCTTGTGTTTCTGTACCTGCTTGCGGCCATCTTCTTGCTTGGCGCCGAACTCAATGGCGCGCTGGAGGAAGCCAGCAAACCACGTCCGAAGGTCACCGAGGCGCTATCGACGTTCTGATTCGATACCCGCCAACGCGATTCACCTTTTGTCATGGTTTATGTGCGACATTCGAACGTCAAATGGCCAAGGAGGGTTGATCATGATGTATGATGTTGTGACCGCCAGCGGCATCAAATACATGACCACAGGCGAAATCCTGATCCTCCTGGGGATGTCGAGCGGCATATTCCTCATCATGGCATGGCTGGCCGACCTGCTGATGGAGCGGCTCAGTTTCGGTGTCATCCTGAACACGATCCTGCTTATGCTTGGTGCAGCGCTCGGTTTTGCCATTCTGGTCTGGCTCGGCATGCCGCCAACCCGCCGCGACTATCTCACCGCTGTTTTCGTCTGCGGAACGTCAGGTTTCATTTTTCTCATGACGCTTGCGTCGATGAAGCGTGCTGTCTGAGAAACACGCCGGCATTCAGTCCTTCTCGCCGAGCGGGTGCAGATCGCGCACCATCGCTTTGAGGCGCTCGTCCAGCACGTGCGTGTAGATTTGCGTGGTCGAGATATCGGCGTGCCCGAGCAGTTCCTGCACGATCCTCAGATCAGCACCGTTCTGCAGCAGATGACTTGCGAAAGCGTGGCGCAACACATGAGGGCTGACCAGATCCGCCCTGAGGCCGGCAGCAGCGGCAACCTGCTTCAGCTCCCGTGCAAAGGCCTGCCGGGTCAGATGGCCGCTGTCGCTGTCCGCAGGAAACAGATGGGCCGTTTCGCGTGACCCTCCAGCGGCACCTTCTGTCAGCAGCGCCAGATAAACCTTGGCGGCGCTCCTTGCAGCACCTGTCAACGGCACCAGCCGCTCCTTTGACCCCTTGCCCCTGATGATCAGGAACTCGTCGCGCGTCCGCGCCGCCGAAATCGGCAAACTCACCAATTCCGATACCCTGAGCCCGGTGGCATAGATCAGCTCAAGCAGGCAGGTGATGCGGGCAGATCTCAGCTTCTGTCCTTGCGTGCTGCCGGCATGGTCCAGCGGCTCACGCGCCACGGCCAGCAACCGGTCGACATCCTTGATAGAGAGCGTCTTTGGCAAGGGGCGCGCACGTTTGGGACCAGCAACTGCCGCAGTCGGGTCATCGGCACGATAGCCTTCGGCGTAGGCAAAGCGGTAGAATTGCCTCACTGCCGACAGACGCCGCGCCGCAGATGAGGCCTTCATGCCACGTCCGTCGAGATCGGCAAGATAAGCGCGCACCGCATCGGCATTGGCCCGCGCCAGCCCGCCATGGCGCACCACGAAACCGGCATAATCGGCTAGATCGGCTTCGTAAGCTGACAGTGTGGCCTTTGCAGCACCACGCTCAGCTGCCATCATGTCGAGGAACAGGTTGATCAAGCCCTGCTCACGACCACTCATTTGTTGAATTTCGACGGCGGCACCGGCACACTCATCTCACGCTGATCAGGCTTGACGAAGAATGCAAGGGCCAGCATCGCGCCAAAGCCAATGGCACCAAGCAAGGCCAATACCCCCAGAAAACGAAAAAGGGTGGGCAAAACGGCGCACTTTCAGCAAGAGTTCGTCCATTAGATGACCTTGGAAAACGCTGCGCGCAAGCCCCTGGACAAGAGTTTGGAACCCTGGACAAGAGTTTGCAAGATGATTGCGGCAAGATGACTTGGCCGCCCGTCGCGTGCTATGCCCCAGTCATGGAACTGACACCTGCCATCCCGGCCCTGCATGAGGCTGCCGAAGACTGCGGTGCCCTGCTGCGCGGGCAACTGGGTGTGCGATCAATTGTGCTGGTCGGCATGATGGGTTCGGGCAAGAGCACCATCGGCACAAGGCTGGCGCTGCGCACGGGTCTGCGTTTTGTCGACGCGGACACCGAGATCGAGCGAGCGGCACGGATGTCCATCCCGGACATTTTCGCCAGCCGAGGCGAGGCCGAATTCCGCGCCGGCGAGCGCCGTGTCATTGCACGGCTGCTTGGACAGGGACCACAGATCATCGCCACCGGCGGCGGGGCCTTCATGAGCGCGGAAACGCGCGAGAAGGTGGCAGCAAGCGGGGTCTCCGTCTGGCTACGAGCTGACCCGGAAACCTTGCTCAAACGCGTGCGCAAGCGGGCCAACCGGCCCTTGTTGCAGACGGAGGATCCCGAGGGCACCCTGCGACGCCTTCTCATTGAGCGGGAACCCGTCTATGCGCTTTCCGACATCGACGTTCTCTCGCGAGAAGAACCCCATGACGTCGTTGTCGACGCGGTGCTGAGTGCGCTTGACGCCTATCTGGCCCCTTCGTCATGACGAAAAGCCTTACTGCTTCGGCCACGCCCCGCGTTGTCGCGGTCAATTTGCCGGGCCAGGTGGGCCATGCCTACGAGATCGTCATCGGGCGCGG
>JBOFFB010000080.1:0-2056 GCA_051648385.1 Allobosea sp. | reverse complement strand
GGCTTCTTCGCCTTCCTCGGCATCGCAACCTTGTGGTTCGGATTGTAGCTTTACTGCCTCTGCCGCTCGTTGAACACGACTTCCGGCGCAGAGGAAACTGCATTCGCACACGTCGAACTTCCTGTGTTTTCTCGACTCAGATTTTGGGGCCGGATAAGCATCGCAGGCATGACCCAGTCGTGAGCTGACCTTTCGTGAGTTTTGTCGTAAACAAAAACGAAATGCTTTAAGGGGCATGATCCCGCTCGCCACCTCTGGTGCTGTCGGCATCATGTCCACCAACCATTGTGCCTTGCCCGAACGGTCATTCGTCAGCCCATGAACAGATCCATCCTGCCCAGGTCGCTTTCTCGTGCCTTGATTTCCAGCCTGGCGCTGGCACTGTCAGGCTGCGGGCTCTCCGATTTCAGTGGTCGCTATCCCAATAAGGGCGACGTGAAGCCGCATCCCGGCGTCGTCTCGGCGCAGAACTATCCAGTTCACGGCATCGATGTGTCCCGATGGCAGGCAGAGATCGACTGGTCCGCCGTGCGCGCTGCCGGCACACGCTTCGTTTTCGTGAAGGCGACCGAGGGCGGCGATCACATCGACCCTCGCTTTCTGGTGAACTGGAACGGCGCAAGAGCTGCAGGAATTCCTGTCGGCGCCTACCATTTCGTCTATTGGTGCCGCCCTGCCCATGAGCAGGCGCAGTGGTTTGTGCAGCACATCCCGCGCGACCCCGACGCCCTGCCACCAGTGCTCGACCTTGAGTGGAATGGCCATAGCCGCACCTGCCCGCGCAAAGTGTCGAAGGAACTTGCTCTCGAGAAAGCCCGCCTGATGCTGCGCGAACTCGAGCAACATACCGGCAAGATACCGATCATCTACACCGACATCACCTTCCACAAGGAGGTGCTGGAGGGCGAGGCGGGCTTTGAGCGCTATCCTTTCTGGCTGCGTTCTGTCGCGGCCAAGCCCGAGGAGCGTTACGCCAACCGGCCATGGGCTTTCTGGCAGTACACGACCACCGGGCGCATCCCGGGCATTCGCGGCGACGTTGACCGCAATACCTTTGCCGGAACCGACCAGGAGTTCACTGGCTGGCTGCGCGGCGAATATGACCTTGGCAGCCGGACATGGACCAGGGGGCGACCGGTCGCTGCGGCACCACAGCCAAACACCGTCACTGCTGTCCCCGCAGCTGTATCGGTACCGGCTCAGGCTCAGGCTGAAGCTGTCGAAGAATAGCCAAGCCATGCGCGATTAAGGTTTGGTCAACCTTCATCGCAAATTGAAGCATTCTGGCAACTGCCTGTTTACCACGCAGGCGCGATGAAGGTTCACAAGTAGGTGGGCTTTTCATGTTTGCGTTTGCGTCCGGCGGCTTTGGTCGCGCTCTCAGTCTTGCGACCGTGGCCTTGGCCGCCATTGCGCTGTCTGGCGTTGCCGAGGCCGGCAATCCATTCCCCAGGAAGAGCGATTCAGACCCTCATCACGGCGTCCGTGACGCCAAGCAGAAGTCGATCCAGGGCATCGACGTCTCGAAATGGCAGCAGGACATCGACTGGGCCCGCGTCAAGGCCGCAGGCACCCGCTTTGCCTTCATCAAGGCGACCGAAGGCGGTGATCTGCTTGACCGTAACTTCCGTGATAATTGGGATGGCGCCAAACAGGCGGGCGTGCCGCGCGGTGCCTACCATTTCGTCTTCTGGTGCCGCCCGGCCCGCGATCAGATCCGCTGGTTCATCCGCAACGTGCCGAAAGACCCGAATGCGCTTCCGCCCGTGCTCGATGTCGAGTGGAACAATCATTCGAGTTGCGCCCGCACGAACCCCACAAAAGCCAAGGCCAAGATGCGCGAAATGCTGAAGGCCTTTGAGGCCCATTACGGCAAGAAGCCCATCATCTACACCGATATCAACTTTCACGCTGATGTGCTTGAAGGCACAACGGAATTTGATGACTACCCTTTCTGGATCCGCTCGACCGCCGCCAGACCGGAAAAGCGCTACGAAAACCGTCCGTGGGAGTTCTGGCAGTTCACCACCACCGGGCGCGTGCCGGGCATCAGCGG
>JBOFFB010000079.1:0-6276 GCA_051648385.1 Allobosea sp. | reverse complement strand
ACGGTCAGGCGCTTGTCGTTGCCGGACGGGATGACGCGGCCATAATCCGGGAATGTGCCGTCGATCAGCTTCGAGGTCAGCACCACATCGCCGATGCTGACCTTGATCTTGGTGGCGGAGAGTTGCACCTCGACCTCGGTCTCGCCGCCCTCCAGGAGCTTCTGGATTTCCGCAACAGCCTTGCGCGGCACGATCACGCCCGGCATGCCTGCGGAGCCTTTGGGGGCAGGCGTGTCGACCCGCGCCAGCCTGTGCCCGTCGGTGGCGACGGCGCGCAACAACGCATTGCCCTCGACCTCCAGCGTGTGGAAGTAGATGCCATTCAGATAGTAACGTGTCTCCTCGGTGGAGACGGCGAACTGGGTCTTGTCGATCAGCCGCTTGAATTCGGCAGAGGCCAACGTGAAGACATGCGGCATCTCACCGGCCGTGATGTCCGGAAAATCGGTTTCAGGCAAGGTTTGCAGCACGAAGCGCGAGCGGCCCGAGCGCAATGTCATCTGGCCGGTCTCGCCGCTGGTTTCGAGCGACACCTGCGAGCCGTCCGGCAGCTTGCGGACGATATCGTAGATGACGTGCGCAGGCACGGTGATCGCACCCTGCATGCTGACATCAGCCTGGATCGTTTCCACGACCTCGATGTCGAGATCGGTGGCCTTGAGCTTCAGGCCCATGACATTTGCGTTCATCAACACGTTGGAGAGGATCGGTATCGTGTTGCGGCGCTCGACCACGCGGTGAACGTGGCCAAGGGCCTTGAGGAGCTGCGACCGTTCGACGGTAACCTTCATGACCAACCTGGGCTTGGAATCGCGGGGTGGGGATGATCGCGCACGCCTGCGACAGGCGCACGTATCTACGGCCTGAGACCATGCCCGCGCTCAAACGCCGGTGCAAGTCTCAGGGGCACAAAGACCATGCACGAACCTTGGCCATCAACAGGAATGGCACGGCAGAAACCGCATCAATCCATCAGCATGCGCTTGAGAAGTTCGACTTCCTCGGTCAGCGTCCGGTCATCGCCAAGCGCCTTTTCGATCTTGCGTACGGCATGCAGCACGGTGGTGTGATCCCGCCCGCCGAAGCGACGACCGATTTCCGGCAAGGAGCGCAGTGTCAGAGACTTCGACAGGTACATGGCGATCTGGCGCGGCTTGACCACTGCTGCCGTGCGGCGCTCCGACAGAATATCGGCGCGGCTGACGTTGTAACGGGCAGCCACCAGCTTCTGGATATCCTCGATGCGCACACGTTTGGGCTCACGAAGGCGGACGAGGTCGCGGATTGCTGCCTCGGCGGTTTCAATGGTCAGCGACGCCCCCGACAAGGTCGAATGCGCCAGGAGCCGGTTGGCGGCACCGTCAAGATCACGGCCGTTGGTGACGATGGAGTGGGCAACATAGGCGGCCACCTCCGGCGTGACCTGAAATGTCGGATGCAGGATCGACAGCGTGTTCAGGCGCGCGGCGAGAATCTTCAGCCGCAGCTCCTCGTCCAATGTGCCGATCTCGACCACAAGACCGCCGGCAAGCCGTGAACGGACCCGCTCGTCGAGGCTCTCAAGCTCGCTTGGCAATCTGTCAGCGGCGACCACGACCTGCTTGCCGGCATCGATCAGCGCATTGATCGTATGGCCGAACTCCTGCTGGACCGAGCGCCCCTGAATGAACTGGGCATCATCGATGACCAGAAGGTCTATGCCGCGCAACTGTTCCTTGAAGGTCAGGGCCGTCTGGGATTTCAGGGCCGAAACAAAGCCATACATGAACTTGTCGGCGGTGAAATAAGCGACCTTCTTGCCAAGACGGATGGCTTCCTGGGCGACGGCCTGCACCAGATGGGTCTTGCCGAGCCCGACCCCAGCGTGAAGATAAAGCGGATTGTAGGGCGAGGGCTGACCAACCAACGCCGCAATGCGCTCGGCGGAGGCGAAGGCCAGCGCATTCGAGCGCCCCACCACGAACGATGTCAGGCTCAGGCGCCGGTCAAGCGGCGAGCCGAGATGATCGGTCAACATCGTCGACTGCGGAAGCTGCGGAGCAGCGGCACGCGGGGCAGGCGCGATTGGTGAGATGGCCTGACGGGCAGACTGCGCGGAGCGTGTCTGATCACGGTTGACAGTGCGCACCTCGACCAGGAACCCGCCCTCGACACCAAGCTCACTGCTCATCAGCATGCGCAGCCGCTCGACATAGTGCGTCTCTATCCAGCTCTTGAGAAAGCGGGTCGGCACGGAAACGTGGGCCATGTCGCCATCGATGCGCTCCAGTTCCATGCGCGCGAACCAGCTCGAGAAGACGTCCTCGCCAAGCTCCGCCCGCAACCGCTGCCTGAGCTTGTTCCAGGCAGTGTTCCCTTGTTCAGAATCCATTCGAGGTTGCCCCTTGGCTGTGTCGCCGGAGCGCTCATTGTCGAGATACATTGGGCTTCCCTTTTCGCGCGGCCATGACGGCCACGCGTGTCTTTACGTCAGCGAAATATGGTTGCTCCTGCATCCCCAGTTCCGATGCAGGCCGGTCAGTCAAACACGCAAACTCAAGATGGAGCCCACGCGATCCGACAATGTTCTGTTGGCAGGACAAGCCTGCACAAAACCTTGTCAACGTCGCATTCAACAGCTCACAGGTTCTCAGTCCCCGCCCTCAGATGATTGCGCGGTATCAGTTCGTCTGGTTTGTGATGACCGGTTCCGGGTGAAGCCCGCAACCGTTAATAAGGTCTTAACGGGTCTGGTCGGAAGAGGGCAAGAGGGCGTATTTCAGCGGCGCGAAAGATCGCTGTCAGGAACGCCCTCTATCCTCGAAGGTTGTCGGAGAAATGCGTGGAAAGCCTCGACGATGGGGCAATTCTAAACCGATTTAAGAGCTCAAACTTTATTTTTTCGAATCGACCCTGAGGCAGCCTGACAGCAACGCGCCGTGTCACAAAAAAGCTCAGCCACCTCAGCTTTCGACGTAAGTATCTCAGAAAACTGTACTTTTTTTGCGCAGTCATTAATTGTTAGCAGGCTCCAAATACCTTCGTTCGCAGCGTCCCAGAGTCAAGCGCAATATTGGAGGGCCGATGCCCATAGATGCCGCCCTTACGGTAATGCAGTGCCGAGCGGATATGCTGTCACGCGATTTTGCGATGGCAGATGGCACCAAAAATACAACAAAAAAACCCTGCCCGGTGAGGGGCAGGGTTTCATCAACTTCAGCAACGCCAGCCGTGTCAGACGGCGAGTGCCTTGACGCGCTTGGCGAGACGCGAAACCTTGCGCGACGCGGTGTTCTTGTGAGCGACGCCCTTCTGCACGGCGCGCATCATGATCGGCTCGGCGGCCTTGAGGGCTGCAGCAGCAGCGACCTGATCGCCGGACTCCAGCGCCTCCTCGACCTTGCGGACGTAGGTGCGCATCTGGCTGCGGCGTGACTTGTTGACTTCAGTGCGGCGAACGGTCTGGCGAGCAGCCTTTTTCGCGGATTTGGTATTCGCCATCGGCGTCCTCGTTTCTGGTCCGGTTTCCACGCCGATCTTGCGGATGAAGCTCATCCGCGTGGAGACGGCACCATATCATGAATAGGGTCTTCGGAACCCTTCGGTCCCGGAAGTTGGCTGGCGTATAATCCGAACGCGGGCAAGCGTCAACGCGAAACAGCCGGCTTCGGGGTGCAATCCGCGTTGATGACGTTCGAGACGCCATCAAGGACCAATCATGCGGGCAAAACTTGCCAGATCCGTATTGCCACCAGAAACGACCACACCAACCCGAAGGCCCCTCACCGCCACCTTGGCGGTCATCGCGGCAGCCATGCCGAGCGCTCCGCTCGGCTCAACCACCATTTTCATCCGTTCGGCTGCGAAACGCATTGCGTCGATCAGCTCGGCGTCCGACACGGTGACAATATCGGCGACATCTCGCCGGATGATCGCGAACGTGATGTCACCCAGCGCCTGGGTCTGGGTGCCGTCGGCAATCGTCTTTGGAACATCGATCTTGATGATGTGCCCGGCGCGCAAGGATTGCCGCCCGTCATCGCCCGCCTCAGGTTCGACCCCAATCACCTTGATGCCAGGCGAGAGCGCGTGGGCGGCCAAGGCGCAACCCGCCAGCAATCCCCCGCCGCCGAGGCAGACAAACAACATGTCGAGCGGGCCGACCTCCTCGATCAGTTCCTTGGCCGAGGTGCCTTGACCCGCGATCACGTTAGGATGGTTGAAGGGCGGGATGATGGCGGAGCCCCGCTCTGCCGCGACTTGCCTTGTCAAGAGCTCGCGATCCTGGCTGTAGCGATCAAACGTGATGACCTCCGCACCGTAGCCGCGCGTTGCCGCGATCTTCGCGGCGGGCGCATCCGATGGCATCAGGATGGTCACAGCGACGCCAAGCAACTGCCCTGCCAGCGCCGTGCCCTGCGCGTGGTTGCCGGACGAGAATGCCAGCACGCCGCGCGCCTTCTCCGCCGCGCTCAGGCTCGAGATGGCATTGTAGGCCCCGCGGAACTTGAAGGCCCCCATGCGCTGGAAATTCTCGCACTTGAAGAACAACTCGGCACCCGTTGCCGCATTGGCCGTGCGCGAGGTCAGTACTGGTGTGCGGTGTGCCACACCATCGATGCGCCGCGCGGCAGCTTCCACATCGGCATAGGTCGGCAGGGCTGCCGCAGCTGAAAGCATCATGTTCATGGCCAACTCCTCATGGCAGCAAGATCAATGACACGCTCTCACCAATCAGCCGCGTTGTCACATCAGGTTTGGTGATCGCAAGCATCACGGATGCATACTCACCGGATGCAGGTTCATTCGTGCATCAAATCACTTGTGCTTGAAGTCAGCTTTGCGCTTCTCGAGGAAGGCTGCCATGCCCTCCTTCTGGTCGGCCATGCCGAACATCGCGCTGAAGAGCTTGCGCTCGAAGCGCAGCCCTTCCGCCAGCGACGTCTCGAACGCCCGACCCAGTGTTTCCTTGGTCATCACTGTGATCGGCAGGGACTTGGCGGCGATGGCCTCTGCCGCCTTCATGGTTTCGCTCATCAGGTCCGCCAGCGGCACGACGCGCGAGACGAGGCCCGAGCGCTCGGCCTCGGCGGCGTCCATGAAGCGGCCTGTGAGGCACATGTCCATGGCTTTGGCCTTGCCGATGGCCTTGGTGAGCCGCTGCGTGCCGCCCGCGCCCGGCATGACACCGAGGTTGATTTCGGGTTGACCGAACTTGGCATTGTCAGCGGCAATGACGAAGTCGCACATCAGCGCCAGCTCGCAACCGCCGCCGAGCGCAAAGCCCGCCACTGCCGCGATGATCGGCTTCTTGCGCTGGCCGATGCGGTCCCACTCCTCGAAGGTGTCGTTCATGTAAGTGCCGGGGAAGCGCCGCTTCTGCATCTCGGTGATGTCGGCACCGGCGGCGAAAGCCTTTTCCGAGCCGGTGATGACGATACAGCGGATGTCCCTGGACTTCTCGAAGGCATCGAGCGCCTTGTTTGTCTCGGTGATCAGCTTCGTGTTCAGCGCATTCAGCGCCTTGGGGCGGTTCAGCGTGATGATGCCGACCGCGCCCCTGGTGTCGACGAGAATGGTTTCATAGGCCATGGCTGGCTCCTTTGGATGCATATTCAACGGCTAACGCAGGTGCGAGGCCTGGTCCACCGGCAAAGATGCACGGCTGCGCGGGAATTGCGCATGGCGGCCCTTGACCGGAAGGGCGACAGGCTCGACACCGCAGATCATGCCTGCCATCGCCCACCTCGCGCTTCGCGATTTCCGCTCTTATGCCGACCTGTCCTTGTCGGTCGATGCGCCCATCATCGCACTGGCCGGCGAAAACGGTGCAGGCAAAACCAACGTGCTCGAAGCGCTCTCGCTTCTCGCGCCCGGCCGTGGCCTGCGTAGGGCCGAGTTCGCAGAGATGGCGCGCAGCACAGGCGATGGCGGCTTCGTGGTTTCCGCCACGCTTGATGACGACACGCAAATCGGCATAGGCCTTTCCGAGCTTGATCAGGCAGGCAAGCGCACGCGGGCGCAGCGCATCAATGGCGCGCCCTCCCCCACCCTGATGAGTGTGGCCGAGCACGTGCGCGTGGTCTGGCTGACACCTGAGCAGGACGGGCTGTTCCGCGGCTCGGCGGGTGACCGGCGACGTTTTCTCGACCGGCTGGTGCTGGCGATCGATGCAACCCACGCTGCCCGTGTCAGCGGCCTCGAGCGGGCATTGCGGGACCGCAACCGCATTCTCGAAGAACGCCCGCATGACACCGCTTGGCTCGACGCGGTTGAGCGGCAGGCGGCGGAGCTGGG
>JBOFFB010000078.1:0-4369 GCA_051648385.1 Allobosea sp. | reverse complement strand
AACGGCTGGATTACATCCCCGCGCGCTATCAGGTCATCGACACGGTGCGCCCCCGATATGCCTGCCCCAAGGGGCGCACAGGTGTCGTGCAGGCAAAGTGTTCAGCGACAACCATCTTGGCCGGTGCCGACAGCCACCTTGGCCGGTGGGGCTGAACGGAAGACGGGCATGCCCGGCTGGAGGGCAGCCCCACCGGCGTGATTGATTTCGGGGGTAGGTGCTGGTCGCTGCGGGTTGGTAAGCCGGGTTCTTCTGCCGTCAAACGGAGGACCCGGGTTGGCCTACAAACCCATCACTGACCAGCAATTGAGATTGTATATGACCGACCTCCAAAACCACAGTCAGCGCACATCGGCCGCCCGCGCCGGGTTCAGCGAACGAACTGCCCGGCGTTTCGATACCGACCCGACACCGCCTTCGAAGCGCAAGATCCTTCATGCACGCACGGTGGCCGACCCTCTTGAAGGTTTTTGGGAGAACGACCTTCTCCCCCTGCTGGAGAAGGACAGCGCGTTGCAGGCCGTCACCTTGTTGCGTCATCTTCAGAGCGAGCATCCTCTGGCGTTCCCTGATGATCGTATCCGGCGCACCCTGGAGCGGCGGGTGCGGCAGTGGCGGGCGCTGAACGGTCCCGAGCGCGACATCATCTTCCGCCAGGCACCGGAGCCGGGATATATGGCACAGTCCGACTTCACCCATGCCGAAGAGCTGGCGGTGACGATCGCAGGCCAGCCGTTCCCGCATCTGCTCTACCACTTTGCCATGGCCTACAGTCGTTGGGAGCATGTCGGCGTGGTCCTTGGCGGGGAAAGCTTCACGGCGCTGGCCGAGAACCTGCAGCAGGCGCTTTGGTCGCTCGGTGGCGTGCCGCAAAACCATCGGACCGACAGCCTGTCCGCAGCTTTCCGCAACCTGACCGCCGATCAGTGCGAGGACATCACGAAGCGGTATGACGCCTTCGTCGGCCATTACGGTATGGAAGCCAGTCGCAACAACCGTGGTGAGGCCCACGAGAACGGAGCGGTGGAATCCCAGAACAGGCACCTCAAGACGGCCATCAAGCAGGCGCTGATCCTGCGCGGCAGCTGCGACTTCGCCTGCATCGAGGATTACCGGCGTTTCGTCGACATGCTGGTCGCCCGACGCAACCGGCAACGTGCCGACGCAGTTCAGGCCGAACGGGCCCACCTGAAGCCCCTGCCGCAGCGGCGCACAACAGACTTTACCGAGATCGTGGTGCCGGTCACGCGGACGGGCGGCTTCCTGGTCAAAAGCATCTTCTACAGCGCGCCATCGCAGCTGATCGGGCAGCGTCTGCGCGTCCATCTCTATGACGATCGCATCGAGGCGTTTCTCGGCAGCACCTTGGTGGTCAGCCATCCCCGAGCCCGTGGGCGCGGGGATGGCCACCGCGTCCATGTCATCAACTATCACCATGTCATCCACGCTCTGCGGCGCAAACCGCAGGCCCTGTGGAGTTCGATCTACCGCGACAGCCTGTTCCCCCGGATCGAATACGCTGAAGCCTGGAAGATGCTGCAGCGGGATCTGCCGCGACGCGACGCCTGCCGCCGCATGGTCGATCTGCTCTTCATCGCCCATGAACAGGCCTGCGAAACGGAGTTGGCGCATTTGCTGGCGGCAGACCTCGACGCAGGTCGCGTGCCGGATCCCAAGGCGCTGGCATCACGGCTGGCGCCAAGGATCATGGCGTTGCCCAGGGATATTGCTGTCGCCCACCCACCACTGGACAGTTTCGACGCTCTGCTGGAGGCCCGCGCATGACCGCCCGCGAGATCGACATCCACACGCTGCCCAGCATGCTGACCGCGCTGCGACTGCCGAGCTTCCACAAGCTCTGGCCAGAAATCGCCGCGCGCGCCGATACCGAAGGCTGGCCCGCCGCCCGTTTCCTCGCCGTGCTGGCGGAATATGAGTTGGCCGAGCGCGACATGCGGCGCATCCGGCGCCATCTGAACGAGGCACAGCTTCCGGCTGGAAAGACGCTGGCAACCTTCGACTTCAGAGCACTGCCAACCTTGCCGCGCCCCCGCGTCGAGGCCCTGGCGGCAGGCGACTGGCTTGAAAGCGGCGGCAACCTGATTGCCATCGGCAATTCCGGCACTGGCAAGACGCACGTTCTGTGCGCCATTGGTCATGCCCTGATCGAGGCGGGACACCGCGTGTTCTACACACGCACCAGCGATCTGGTGCAAAGGCTCCAGGCCGCCCGTCGAGATCTCGTTCTCGAAGCGGCCCTCGCCAAACTCGACAAGTTCGACCTGATCATCCTCGACGACATCACCTATGCCCACAAGGACCAAGCCGAAACCGGCGTTCTCTTCGAACTGATCGCCCGGCGCTACGAATACCGCAGCATCGCCATCGCGGCTAATCAACCCTTCAGTGGCTGGGATCAGATCTTCCCCGACAAGGCCATGACCGTCGCGGCCATCGACCGTCTGGTCCACCACGCGACGATCCTCGAGATGAACGCAGAGAGCTTCCGCCAGCGTGCCGCGGCCTCAAGCAAGGCGGCGCTGGCCAGAACACCAGCGACAACCATAACCGACAACAACAGCGAAGGAGAAAGCTGACCAGAAGACAGCTTCAGCAAACGCCAACCCCGCCGCCCAAAAACCGGCCAAGGTGGTTCTTATGACCGTTGTAAAGCCCAATGCGCACGACTTTTATGGCGCCTGCTTTCCGTCAGGCGTGTTGGATCTTCAGGATGCGGTGAGCAGGATGCCGGAGCTACAGCGACGGCTGATCAAGCTCTTATCCGCGCGTCAAGGGCGCATACCGGCATGCGTCGCGAGTTCCCGGTTCTGTCGCGCGAGAATACGGCGAGCGCCGCTCTCCAACCACTTTTGGGGAATTCTCTGACCGGCTCCGGCACCCTGGCCACCGCATCGTCTTTGTTCAGGTCACGCCTCCTTTCTGTCCCGGCCTGCTCCGGTGGGTTCAGATGTCAGCTTCTGCGCAATGCGGCGCAACAGATGCCACAGCGCCGCTGCCCGCCACGCCATTTATGGCGGGCGTGCTGCGCTGTATGTGGATCACGCCGCACCTTCGGTCGCAGCCGGCTCGGTCGTATGGGCAATGGCCCAGATAAAGCCGACCAGTTCCCGCGCCACCGCCGTGATTGCCAGCGGTGACTTCTTGCCCCGCGCCATCAGACGGCGGTAACGGCCACACAGGCGAACCTGGGCTTTCCATCCGATGTCTTTCGCGGCCTGCGGGATGCCTTCCTGGCGCAGCATCATCTGCGCACCAATCTTGGCCGGTGTTCGATATGCCCACGCTGCCTCAATCAAAACCGCCCGCGCGAGTACGTTGCCCGCTTTCGTTATTCCGCCCTGCCGGCGGGTCTCTCCGCTGGAGTGCTCCCCCGGAACGAGGCCCAGAAACGCCATCAGCTGTCGTGGCTTTGCAAAGCGGCGAATGTCGCCGACTTCGCACACCACCGTCACAGCAGTGATGAAGGCCACGCCGCGCAACGCCTGCAATGCCTCGACCACCGGAGCCATCGACCAGTCCGCCGCAAACTGCCGGATCTGTACATCGACCTCATCACGGCGCGCCTGCGCCTGGTCGACGGCGTTCAGGTAACTCTGGAACGCGATCTGCTGCGCCGGATGCTCAAAGCTCTGGTTGCCAAGCCAGATCCGATGGCTCCGTTTCCAGGAAGTACCCTTGAACACGCGGCCGTGCCGCAACAGGAAACTCTTTACTCTTTGCCGTGCGGCCCGCAGGTCCTTCACCATCGCCTGGCGCAATCGGATCAGATCGCGCATCGCCTCATGGGTCTCGTCAGGCACCCAGACGGGCGTCAGCTCCCCGGCCCGCGACAGGCGAGCCAGGACGATCGCGTCACGCCGGTCGGTCTTGATCCGATCCCCTGGCTTGCGCGGCGTCTGAGCCGGAGAGACCACCTCGCAGTGATGTTGCGTCGCCATGATCTGGCGGTGGATGCCGTAGCCGCAGGGTCCAGCTTCGTAGACAAAATGGATCCGTGAATGTCGACCACCAAGCTTACGCAGCATGCTGGCAACGGCGTCCGGTGTGTTAGCGATCTCGCCCCAGAACCTTACCTCGCCAGCCCGACCGGCATCAGCTACCGCTACCGCAATCGTATCCTTGTGGACATCAAGGCCCACGAATGCGTTATAATCCGTCATGGTTCGTCTCCCCTGTGCATGAGGCTCTGCGATACGTCGCAACCCTCGTTTCCATGTTGCACATCGTGGAGGCGAACCACCGCTGGTGCCAGCCTCCTCACAAACGGTCATACCGTCTGTCGCTCACGGACAAGATGGTTGACGCGCTACACCTGGCTCAACTTCGACTGGTTGCGGACAACGTCCTG
>JBOFFB010000077.1:0-2672 GCA_051648385.1 Allobosea sp. | reverse complement strand
AGATAGCCGATCAGATACTCGCGGCGCTGGGCTGCAGGCACCTGCGCAATGCGCTCGGCCAGATCCTCACCAGCCAGCCCAATCTCGTTCTCGGTGATTTCAAGCCCATCGATCCTGGCAATCACCTTGTTGTCCTGAGCCGAGGCGGACAGGGCAAACAAGCTGGCACCGAGGGCGAGCGCGGCGCAGGCCGCGCGGAGATTGCGGGAGCTGTGTCGAATCATCGTGTGTCCTCATCGCGAGAATTGTCGTGGTGGTCACCTGCCAGCCCGAAGCGCGGTTGGCAACCCTCGGTGGCTGGCTCGCCGGGCACGTTGGGCCATATGCGTGTTCAATATCCCGTCAGTTGCCTGCAAGCCCTTGTGAAACATGGACCTGAGCCCCCACATCAATGCTCGGCGCTGGACCACGGCGTCTTGCGCCTGTATGCGTGCGCGAAAGTGTCATGAAGTTCTCCCGCAGGCCGCCCCAGCATCAATCCGCCTGACAGGCCTGATCAAGAAAGTCTCCGCATGTTTGGCGCGCTCGCTAAGAAGCTGTTCGGGTCGGTCAACGACCGCCGCGTGAAGGGTTACCGGCCAAGGGTCGATGCCATCAATGCGCTGGAGAACCAGATAGCGCAGCTCACCGATGAGCAATTGCGTGACCGCACAACCGAGTTCCGCGCGGAGCTGGCGGCCGGAAAGACGCTCAACGACATTCTCGTACCTGCCTTCGCCACTGTGCGTGAGGCCGCCAAGCGCACGCTCGGCCAGCGCCACTATGATGTGCAGCTGATCGGCGGGATGGTGTTGCACGAGGGCTCCATCGCCGAGATGAAGACCGGCGAAGGCAAGACACTGGTTTCGACGCTGGCCGTCTACCTCAATGCGCTTGCGGCCAAGGGCGTGCACGTCATCACCGTCAACGACTATCTTGCCCGGCGCGATGCTGAATGGATGGGCCAGATCTACAGCTTCCTCGGCATGACCACGGGTGTTGTCGTGCACGGCGTCGATGATGACCAGCGCCATGCGGCCTACGCCTGCGACATCACTTACGGCACCAACAACGAATTCGGCTTCGACTACCTGCGCGACAACATGAAGTATGATTTCGCCCACATGGTGCAGCGCGGGCACCACTTCGCCATCGTCGACGAGGTCGATTCTATCCTTGTCGATGAAGCCCGAACCCCGCTGATCATCTCCGGCCCCACCGAGGATCGCACCGATCTTTACGTTTCGCTCGACAACCTGATCCCGCGGCTCGACCGGGCCGATTATGATCTCGACGAGAAGCAGCGCCAGGTGTCGTTGACCGAGGCCGGCACCGAAAAGATGGAACAGATCATCCGGGAGGCCGGCCTGCTCAAGGGCGGCGGACTTTATGATGCCCAGAACGTCTCGATCGTGCACCATCTCAACCAGGCGCTGCGTGCGCACACCTTGTTCACCAAGGACAAGGACTACATCGTCCGCGACAGCGAGGTCGTGATCATCGACGAGTTCACCGGCCGCATGATGCAGGGCCGCCGTTATTCGGAAGGTCTGCACCAGGCGCTGGAAGCCAAGGAAAAAGCCCAGATCCAGCCCGAAAATGCGACGCTGGCCTCGATCACGTTCCAGAATTACTTTCGCCTCTACGAGAAGCTTGGCGGCATGACCGGCACGGCAGCGACCGAGGCGGATGAATTCCAGCAGATCTACAAGCTTGAGGTGGTGGAAATCCCGACCAATGTGCCGGTGCAGCGCGTCGACGAGGATGATTCGGTCTACCGCACTTTTGAAGAGAAGGTGAAAGCCATCATCGTCGAGCTGGAGAAAGCCTCGGCTCGCATGCAGCCGGTGCTGGTCGGCACAGCCTCGATCGAACGTTCGGAACTGGTGGCGGAGCTCCTGGTCAAGGCGGGCTACACCCAGCTCGATTTCAGCCAGCCCAACGTGCTCGACAACCTCTACAAGGCCGCGCGCGAAGGCAAGGCAACCAAGCAGTTTGCTGTGCTGAACGCCCGTTTCCACGAGCAGGAAGCCTATATCGTGGCCGAGGCCGGTGTGCCCGGTGCCATCACCATCGCCACCAACATGGCTGGCCGCGGTACCGACATCAAGCTCGGCGGCTCGGTCGAAATGCGCATCAAGGCCGAGACAGCCGGCATGGACGATGGGCCAGAGCGCGAGGCGAAGATTGCCGAGATCAAGGCCGAGGTCGAGCGCTTCCGCCAGATCGTGCTCAATGCCAAGGAAGAGGTCGAGACGGAACCTGCCAAGGGCTCGCGCTCGGCCAGGACCGTCACAATGCCGGGCGGGCTTTACATCATCGGTACGGAAAGACATGAAAGTCGGCGTATCGACAACCAGCTGCGCGGCCGCGCTGGTCGTCAGGGCGATCCGGGACGTTCGAAGTTCTTCCTGTCGCTGCAGGACGATCTGATGCGCATTTTTGGCTCGGACCGGATGGACGGCATGCTGCAGAAACTCGGTCTGCAGGAAGGCGAAGCGATCATCCATCCGTGGATCAACAAGGCGGTGGAGAAAGCGCAAGGCAAGGTCGAGGCGCGCAACTTCGACATGCGCAAGCAGTTGCTCGAGTACGACGACGTCTCGAACGACCAGCGCAAGGTGATCTATCAGCAGCGCAACGACATCCTCGAGTCCAAGGACGTCACCCAGCAGATCGGCCATCTGCGCCGA
>JBOFFB010000076.1:0-5044 GCA_051648385.1 Allobosea sp. | reverse complement strand
GGTCAGGCACACGGTCAATCAGGACCGCATTGAAAACCGACCGACCGACAAACCCGCAAAAGCCGTCACCACCCCAATAGTCCCGGGCGGCAACCGGCCTGGTCGTCCGCCGCAAAGCCGCAGGCAGAACTGTCCAGATCAGCACAAAATCTCCGTGGCTGGTGTGGTTGGCAAAATAGACCCGGCGCTTCGGTGATGGTTCACAGCCGCGCCATTCCGGTCGGACGCCGGTGACAAGCCATGCAAAGCCGGTGACCAGCATTGCAACGAGGCGCGCGGCAAGGTCTTTCAGCGTCAAGATGAAGATCCTCCGTTGCGCACGACGATGGCTGCCATGGCACCAACCAGCAGCACGAGTGCAATGAGCAGGCAAAGTCCCTGCAGCCGCAGCAACCGCAGCCCGCCCTTGATGCGCAACTCGATCGGTCGTCCGGATTTTTCAACAGGGATAAGCCTGAAGCGGAGGAGGGCAGCATCGAGCCGTCGAAGATCGATCTGGCCGCAGGCGACCGCGCGAAACAGCGCTGCATCGAATCCGGTGCGGATCGCGAGCCACAGCTCTGCAGCCGCTGCCACAAGTACGCCGGTGCCAAGCAAAGCAACGGGCGCATTCAGCCTGTCCGTGGCTGCGCCAATGATTGCGAGACCAATGATCCCGACCATCACGACAAGAGTGGCTGCATGAATCTGGCGGCCCTGCTCAAGCAGGGCTGCGGCCATCGATGCCATGCCTGCCTCGTCCGTCGCTTGGTCAGAGCTATCCATGAATGGCATCCCTGATCGCCAGCATCTGGCTTGGGTTGATCACCATCTTCGACCGCTTCAGCCTGACGATGGCCTCCGCCTCCTCGATGCTCGCCGCTCGTCCCGACGTGACGAGCCAGACGACGTTTGCCGCAGCGCTGCGCCCGTAGCCAAGTGCGCAGCAGACAAGAACGGGCATAGGACCCTGTGCAGCCTCGATCGCGATTGCTGCCTTCCTGAGCTTCACCGCATCAGGCGCGACAAGATCGAGCATCGGGAACGAAGTCCAGCGCGCGTGTTTCGCCGGTGCCGTGAACTCGGCAGCAAGATCAATCACGTGATGGAATTGGCCCGCTGATTTTCCATCCGGGTAACGACCGATATGAATGCCATCGGCAATCTCGACGAAGTCAGGCTGGCGCCACGTCCAGAGGCGCGAGTTCAGCCAAGCGGCAGCAAGGTATGGCGCAAGAACGATCCTGACCGGCCAGCCGATCATGCCACTCTCGCTTTTCATGAACAAGGCACTGCCAAGCACGGTGTAAGCGGCAGCGACGCTCAGAAGCGACATGGCAGGCCACAGAAGCCAGAGCCATCCATCGCCAAGAAACAAGGCAAAAGTCGCCATTACGAGCGCGCCAAGGCCGTAGAGCGCGCCCAGTCGCAGGCGATGCGGATCGCGGGTCAACTGCGCACTTGCGAGCGCGTTTGAACCATCATCACGCCACAACCACAGGCAGAAAAGCCCCAGCAGCGCGCCAGTGGGAATATCGATGAAATGGTGCTGGAACGTGGTCATCACCGACGCAGTCACAATCACCGACCACCCGAGGAAGATCGGGAAAACAGTCCGTGGCAAGAGGTAGGCATACCGGGCAATGAAAATGACCGTCAGGGCAACATGAAGAGAAGGTGCCTGATTGAATGGCTTGTCAAAGGCACCAAGCGCTTCGAACATGAAGCCGAACAACCCCATAGTGTCCGGCTTTGGCCAGGAGAACTTCAGGGGCGCAATGATGAAGAAGATCACCGCCACCAGTTGCGCTGTCAGTAGCCGCTTTGCATGAATCTCGAGATCCATCCGGGTGCGCGAGAACAGGATTGAAGCCGCGTAGAACAGGTTTGTCGACCAGTAAGGCAGAATGGTCCAGGCGAGAAACGGCACAGCCTTTTCCCATTCGAAGACGATCGAGGGGACGCTGGCCCGCGTGCCGGCGAGCCAGTTTGTAAACCCGTAGCTTGCATAGAAGAACGCACCAAGGCCGATGAGTATGAGGATAGCCCGTCCAATTGGGCGGGATGGCGCTTGATGTGCTTCGGCAACGGTCATGGCTGCCTCGCAGTGCCGGTGGATTCCATCTCGCGCACAGCGAGCGAGACGGTGAAGATGCCCCACTGGTCGATGCGCTGCTCGATTTTCCGGAAACCGGCCACAGCAACAAGTTGGTCCATCTCCTCTTGCGTGCGGCGGCGCATGACCCAGGCATCGCCCTGCCGGTGCGACGTCAAAGCCCTGGCAATCATCTCGAGCTGGGGGTGCCAGGGCTGATTTGTGTAGACCAGACAACCGCCTGCTGGGATCGCCGCTGCCAACCCCTCGAGCGAGCGCTTCAGAAGGCTGTTGTCAGGGAACAGTTCATAGAGGCCGGAGACAATCCCCAGTGTTGGTCTTGGTGTTGTGCTGGCGAGGCTTTCCCGATCAAAGGCGTCGGCTTTTTCGAACCTGGCAATCTCCTGAAGGCCTTTTTCAAGGATCAGCTTGCGGCCACCTTCGACATTCAAGTCCTGATAGTCCCGCAGAAGGATGGATTGCGGCAGCGTGGTCCCATCCGTCAAAGCCTCAAGCACGTATCGCCCGTGACCGGCGGCTATGTCGATCACGTGCGCAGGCGTTCCTGACGCGGCGAGGCGGTTCAACGCATGCCGGATCAGCTCCTCGACGTGGAGCTTGCGCTGACGGATACCGCGCCAGCCGATGGCATCGAGATAGGTTCTGTCCGAGAAGCGGCCCAGTGGACCGACGCCATCCACCGTGTTGCGGTAGACATAATCGAGGGTCGAGCCTGAATCGAAGCCGGTCTTGAGTCCGAGCGAAATACCGCTGGACACCGAGCCGCCAAGCCGAAGGTTGGCGCGATAGGCCGTCCAGTAGAGGCCCTTTGCTGACAGCATCGGAAGCGGCGATGCAAGCTCATCAGCCTCGTCGCGCGTGAACCCGGACAGATGCGCCTCAGTCAGGTCTGGGCGATGAAGCGGCGCTTCGAACCGCTTGAGAAGAAAGCGGCGCGCATGGGCTATGGCAATCGCACGATCAAGTTCGCCAAGCGTGTCATGAAAGAAGCCCGGAAGGACGTGGCGTTCCTTGATCGGCGTGCCAAGGCCGACGAAGAATTCGTGCTGCGGCGACTGGCGCACCACGAAATCCGAACCAGAGATCAACAATTGGGTCGGAACCGTGATGGCGCGGGCATCCGAAACGATCTGGTCTGATGTCTCATAAAGTCCGAGGAGTATATTGACCGAAATGGGCCGTGTGATCAGCGGATCGGTGGCGTAGCTCGCCTGCCGCACCGGATCATGTGTCAGGAAACGTGGCTTCACATAGGAATTGACGAAAAAATTGCCACGCAACTTCTGCATCAGCTTGAGACCCGGCCGCGCGAAAGGCACATAAAGCTTCACCGAGAAGGCGGGCGATGCAAGCACCATGGCCCGGATCTTTGGGGCATAGTCGTGCGCCCACGCCGAGATCACGACCGCTCCGACCGATTGCGCGACAACCGCCATATCGTCCACTGCGACGCCATCTGCCATGGCGATGTGATCCACGAAGGTCTGCACATCGCGCACCGAACAGGCAAAGGACGGTGAGAAGCCACGCTCGCCGGGCGAACGGCCATGGCCGCGCGCATCCCAGGCGTAGAAGGCAAAATCCGGGATTTCGAGTTCATCGACGAGGTGCGCCATGCGCCCGCCATGTTCATGCCCGCGATGGAAGAGCACGATTGCTCCGCGCGGCGTCTGCGAGGTCGCAGGCCAGTGGCGAAAGAAGAGTTCGACGCCGTCGTGGGTGGTGAATGTCCGTTCGATGGGTTGGCGGGTCACATGCAGTTCCTTCAATGTTGCCGTGAATAAGGCTCAGCGCCCTGGTGCAATGGGTTTGGGTCGGTGCTCGGCACTGGAGCATTCATGTCTCTGCAAGACTGTTACGGATGCGGTTGATGGTGGTCAGTATGAGCAGCACGGCCATCACCGGCATCAACAGCAGGAGCCATGCTGGCATGGGCAGTCCGAGGCCGATCCACAGGCCAAGCGCGCCTGTTGCCAATGCCCGGTCGCTCTTGCCGAATGGGCCGTCATAGCGCCGGCTTGCGCCGACGAGAGGACCCATTGCCCCGGCATATTCGCTAACCGCAGCCAGAAAAATCACGATCGCCACCGGCAGAACGCCAAACGGCGCGACGAAGGCGAAAGGCAGCATCAGCGCCGCATCTGAAACGACATCGCAGAGTTCGTTGAGATAGCCTCCGAGACGGCTCTGCTGTCCATGCTCGCGTGCCATCATACCGTCGATGGCGTTGAGCGCCATACGGATGAAGAGCCAGAGTGGGAGCATCAGGAACAGAGCCCGCTGATCTGGAAAGAAGCACAGGAGCATTCCGATCAAGATCGAAACGATAGCTGTTGCTGCAGTCACCTGATTGGCTTTCACACCCTGTACAACAAGGCTCTTCACCAGGGGGCGAAGCAACGTTTGAAAACGGGGCTTGAGGCTATAAAGCGTTGCCATGCTGGACCTTCTTGCCGACACTGAACTGATGTCGATCTGATGATCAGGTTCTAGGCATCCCTTGTTTCAACATTTCGCCGCCGGCAACTCCTTGTGTTTCATGGGCAACCAGCCATCTCGGCAGTGTGTTCTCCGTCAGACAGAAGCGTAGGCCGCCAGCGCCGCATGATCTGCCCAACCGAGAAGCGCTGTCTCCATGCGCGGGCCATTGGCCAGGAGCCAATCAGACATTTTCGATCCTGCAGCACGATCGTGGATACGCTTCGAATAGGTTATGGCATAGCCGGTGCCGTTCACCATCAGCATGCGCGTGAATGCTGCTTCGGTGAAGTCAGGACGAGCAAACAAGGCTACAGCCATGTACTCGACCGTATGGCTGCCCGATGACAACTTCGAGGATGTTTTGACAATGCGACCGTGCCGCCGGTAATTGTCGGCGATGCGATTGGCAATTTCGGCAAGTTGATCGCCGTTTTTGACACTGACATGGCGGTTGATTGTGACCATGTT